>LIUI01000085.1 GCA_001462235.1 Fibrobacteria bacterium GUT307 | reverse complement strand
ACGGTAGAAAGCAAGTTTCCGTATGTTGCGTTTAAAGTACCGGACTGTGAGCAGTCAGGGGTTGCTTTGCCTACGGTAACTTCTAAACTAGAAGGTACAGTACTGTAATCTGTATCATCAGGTGTGAATGTTGCATCAAAAGAATGTGTGCCTACGCTTCCTACCGGCTGGGTATCATCGTCCCATGTCCACTCTCCAGGCACATCACACAAGTCAAGTGCATCCAATGAAACGCTGGAAAGCTGGTCTCCGTAAGTTGCGGTTAAAGGGCTGGACTGTTGTGAACAATTTGGGTCTGTTGCCTGTGCCACCGCAATCTGCGGAGTTCCCATTAATGCTATAAAGCATAACGCTAGTAAGCGAATATATTTAGCATTATTCATGACAATTAATATACAAAATTCCTAGGGTATGCGTTTTCATTCCCCTTCCAATGGTATTTCCAGTTGTTTGGTTGCTTCTTGCAAAGGAATGTGCTCGGGCTGGTTTTGCCTTTGCACAGGGTATTGCGGAATTAAAAAGTCGCTGTTAAGAATATCGCTGAATTCGGTAAGGCGGGGTAAATCGTCTGGGATGCGGTTTATGCCAAAGTATTTTAGAAATTCTTCGGTGGTTATGTAGGTGTAGGGGTTGCCTACGGTATCTGCACGTTGCCCAAGCGCTATGAATTTTTTATCCAAAAGATTGTGCAAAGGGCCATCGCAAGAAACCCCGCGGACTGCCTCTATGCCTGCTTTTGTTATGGGTTGTTTGTAAGCGATAATAGCAAGGGTTTCCAGAGCGGCGGCAGAGAGGTGGCGTGGGTTGCTATCCGGGAAAAGTTTACGGATATAGGGGTAATATATGTTTCTTGTTCTAAAACGGTATCCGCTTGCAACTTCCACAATCTCAAAAGGAGAATTTATTTTTGCGAGTTGTTCATTTGCATGCCTGAGCGCACCGGAAACCTGTGCTAAATCCAGAAAATCACCCAATATCTCTTTCAATTTTTTTAAGGTCACAACCTCGGTTGAAGCAAACACCAACGCCTGTATAATGCAAGAAAGTTCCTCAACGCTCTCAATAGGCGGAAGGTCTGTTGCAACTTGCTGTTCTTCTTCTATTTGCTCACTCATTTCAAATTCCTCAGCCACAAATCCATTAAAACCAATGCTGCCATACTTTCTACAATTACCGGAGCACGGACAGCTACGCAGGGGTCATGGCGGCCTTTTATGGAGATTTCGCCTATTTCTCCGTTTTTATTTTTTGCTTTTTGTATTTGTGAAATTGAGGGGGTTGGCTTGAATGCTATTCTGCAAAAAATGTCTTCGCCGCTCGTTATGCCGCCGTAAGTTCCGCCGGCGTGGTTTTCGCCAAGTTTGTTGTGCTCGCTGCCTAGCATTTTTGCGGCGTTAAAACCTTCGCCTATTTCAAAACCTTTTGTTGCAGGGATGCTCAGCATTGCCATTGCAAGCAATGCCTCTGTGCGGTCAAAGATAGGCTCGCCTAGGTTCTTTGGCGGATTTTTTATGGTTAAATTTATTATGCCGCCAATACTGTCTCCGTTTTTGCGGGCTGCTTCTATTGCGGTTTGGATTTCCCCGCACACTAATGCTTCAAATTCCGTTCCGCATTTTTCGCTTAAAAATTTTCTGGCTATGGAACCTGCTGCTACCCTTGCTGCTGTTTCTCTGGCAGAACTTCTGCCACCGCCTCGGTAATCTCGGAAGCCGTATTTGCTATCGTACACTTCGTCTGCGTGGCCTGGTCTGTACCAGTTTTTTATTTGCTCGTAATCTGCGCTGTGCTGGTCTATATTTTCTATGATTAGTGATATGGGGGTGCCTGTTGTTTTGCCCTCAAATACACCACTTAATATTTTAACTTTGTCGCTTTCTTTTCTTTGCGTTGTAAGCATGCTTTGCCCGGGACGGCGGCGATCTAAGAAAACTTGGATGTATTCTTCGCTAATTTCCAAACCGGAAGGGCAGCCATCTACCACTGCTCCAATAGCCTTCCCGTGCGACTCCCCCCACGTGCTTACCGTAAATAATTTTCCAAAAACGCTAGACATCAAAAGCCTACGCTAACTTCTCCGGTCCAAAATCTCTGCTCTTTTTGGCCTGTTCTCACACCTCTTTCTTCTGCATAAGAACCAAATCTCATGTTTACTACATCTGCAATGCTAAAACCTGTGTTCCAGGCATAATAGCCGCCTTCAAAACCTCCACCAAGGTAAACTTTTAGCAGAATTGGCAATACTACTTGTTCAATCTCTGCGCCAAAATTCAAATGCGCAAGGAACATATCGCCTACGGTGCCGTCAAGAATATCTACATAATCTATAGCGAAGTTCACCTTACGCCCCCACCAGCTATTGCTTTGCAAAATCATTGGGCTTGCCATTGCTCCAATAGACCAATTCGGGGTTATGGACTCACCGGCGAGTTCGCTGAAAAATACATTGCGGAGTGATGTTCCTAGCCGTATTTCACGAGTTATTTGGTAAAGAACACCAAAATCAAGGGCAAAATTCCTATTGCTAAAATTGAAGAGGCTATCTTCCGTAAAATTCCTCCAACGTTCTTCCAAGGTATCTAACTGCTCCTGATAAGAAGTGCTATCAAGTTTAAGTTTGCTGAAATCCGGCCAAAATTCAAAATATGGTTCTCTATACCTTTTTACCATCTTAAGTCCAATACCAACAGACCAATTATCTACAGGTGAAAAGGCTAAAGCTGTTTGCGCTACCATATCGGCTTGCACGGGTTCATAACCAAAACCAGGTATGCCGGCACCCACATCTATATATGGAGCAAGAGCCGAAGTATTTGTCCACACAGAAAAACCAAAATTGTGCATGGCAAACTCAAGATAACTAATTTGCACACCTACTTCAAGCGGGAGGCGGTCAAAGCTAGCCAGTTTCTTTGCTAATTCCTGATGAGCTATCAGGGAATCAGATAATTGATCCGTATCGTCCGGAAATATGTCCACAATAGCAGGGCACCAATCAACATCCCTGAGATAAGCAAAATCTAAGAATACAACCTTTTTTACCATTTTGCCCACTGTAGGCGCTCCGCATACACGAAGTGCATTTGTAGTTACATTTGCAGGAAGCGAAGTAGAGATTGAGAACAATCTGAATTCATATCTCTTTCTGGGCATATAACCCATATCGGGATTTTTTTCAAAATTTCCCAGGCGGTTCATAAGATTTAAGCCCGCAGGATTGTAATAAAGGGCATCTTTGTTATCTACTACGGCAACAAAAGCACCGCCCATGCCATGCACCCTCAGAGAGCGGTATTCCGGACCGCTGGCAGCATTAGCTAACATGAAACTACACAGTAGTATAAAAGTTAGTTTGTTTAATAATTTGATTTTATACAATTTTAACTCCCTTTTTTAATTTTTTTCTGCGGTGCAATTTGAATTTTCTCTGCCGCACAATTTGGATTTGTAAAGCAGCAGTTATTAGCATGCCTATTTAACCATATTCTTTTAAATTGCTCTTCGTTATAGAAAAGCCAGCAACCGCCAACAAGCTCTTTTCTTTTTTCCAAGCCGTATTTCAAATTGCCGCATTCCGTATCTTGTGCAACTTCTAATTTAAGTTCAAGGCTATCGGTTGTCCAATAGCCGGGTTCTTGGGTAAAGCCTATAACGGTTATATTCCCTTCTTCATCGGGGAGTAGCCGTGCTTTGTTTGGGCAATCCGGCGTAGGCTCATTGCATATATATTTTTCTGCATCTGGAGACAAAATCATAGGCAGGTTTCTAGGGTCATTAGGGTCTTCGTTATACATCATAACGTGGTTTGAACCAATTTTACCCCAAATAGGGTTGCTTATATCGAGAGATGCTAATCTGGCGTCTTCACCCATAATGTCATCGCCGTCATTATCTTGCCCGTTCAAAAGTTCCTCGTCTATGCAACCATCTCCGTCTTCGTCAAGGCGGGTTCCCATCTTGTAAAATGAAGCGTAATCACTATATTTGCTTATTTCTGCTTGCCAATCATTATCTGGGTCTCCACCATCACCACCCAACATGCCTATTATTTCTTTCAAATCACCGTTAAAATTGTCTATCTTGTCATTGATATTTTCTATCTTCATGGGTATCTCAGTAGGGTCGGTTGAATTTAATTGTTCTGAATAAAAGTCTTGAAATGTTTCTTGCATCTCTTCAAATATCAGTCCGGTATTAATAGTTCCGTCGGGATTTAAAGGCATGGAGGAGTCATATTCAAATTGTCCGCGTGCGTTTCTCACGCAACCCCAAGCCTGCCATGCCTTTTCATCTGATGTGTCTGCAGGATAATCAACTCCAAGCTCGCCACCATATCTGGGGTTTTTTGTTATGCAGCTATCATTGTTCTCATCAATAATTCCCAGCATAGTTTTTGCGAATTTGAATGCCACTAAACTACCGTAATAAGCATTGTATTTATATTCCCTGTCGCTTAAGGGAAAGCGGTCATACGAATTTTGGTATTGATCTCTAAAACTGTTGAGCAAGGAATCGGATACATCAACTCTTTGACCTAAAGAATCTTTTTTGTGAGCCTCGTAAAGAACGGTAAGGCTATCTCGTCTATGCAATTCATTTAGAGGTTCGTATGCGAGTTTTGATCCCTGATAATATCTATTCTGTATGCTTATGGAATCGTCCACAAATGGAATTTTGCCATCTTCAAGTTTAGCAAGGTCAGAAAAACGGAGCATATCAAAAGGATTCACACCCCTCTTCCACAAGCCCGCCTTTGCCATTCCAAAGTAGCCAACAGAGGCGGTAGAATCAATGCTCACTATTTTGCTGTAAGTATTGTAGGCTTTTTCGTAATTGCCGTCTCTGAACTGATTTTCCGCTTGCAAACGCAAACACTTAACATCATTGCCGCAACTAGCATTATCGCTGCTGCCAAATATGTTCTCGCTGCAAGACACCAAAGCCGTCAATGCAAAACACAATACCACAATATATATTTTGTTCATAAGGACTGAATATATAAAATTAAATTCTCTGTTAAATTTTCAATAGCCTTTTCTTTATGTGCCGCAGTGATGTTTATTCTTAGCCTTGAAGTGCCGTTTGGCACAGTTGGGGGGCGAATACAAGCAGTATAAAACCCCTTTTCAAGCAAAAAATCCCTGCATTTTTGTGTTTTTTCCACCGTACCAAGCATCACAGGCACTATTTGGGTTTCGCTTTGCAGGCAATCAAAGCCTGCTTCTTGTATTTTTTGCCTGAAATTCGCAGACATTTTTAGCACACTTTCTCTGCGAAAATTATCCCTAGTTGCTACTTCAACCGCCTTTTGCATGGCAACTGCCGCACCCGGTGAAATAGCCGTGGAATAAATAAAACTGCGAGCATGGTTTATTAAATAATCAATCAAAAGTTTAGAGCCAAAGATGCAAGCTCCCATAGTTCCATAAGCTTTGCCAAAAGTTGTGAGCGACAAATGAACCCTATTTTCCAAACCGAGCTGTGCAGTGAGACCTTTGCCCCCAGGCCCTAGAATCCCGTCGCTATGGGCTTCGTCAACATAGAGCAGTGCATTGTATTTTTCCGCAAGGTTTGCATATTCTTTGAGCGGTGCAATATCTCCGTCCATGCTGTAAACGGCTTCAACTGCAATTAGCTTAAAATCCTCGGTGCCAACCGCTTTCAATGCCTTTTCCAAATCCTCAGGGCTGTTGTGCTTAAAGCGGTGCAATTTTCCGCTGCTCATTGCATAGCCGTCAAGTATGCTGGCATGGTTTAGGCGGTCGCAAAACAGGTGTGCTTTGGAATCGCAAAAAGCGGAAATAACGCCTAGGTTTGCGCTATAGCCGCAATTGAAAATCAATGCGGCTTCCGTTCCTTTCCAATTTGCAAGCCATGTTTCAATTTCTTCAAAAATTTTATTGTTGCCACCCAAAAGCCTAGAGCCTTTACTGCCGGCTCCATTTTTTATGTAAGCATCCGCAGCGGTTTTTGCAATTTCAAAATGGTTAGCCAAGCCTAAATAATCATTATTCGTAAAATCAATGCCCACAGGCCGGTTCAACGAACGCAAAAGCCCTTGCTTTTGTTTTTCTGCGAGTTTGTTTGCTATTATTTGGAGCATATTAAGTAATATAGAAACGCTGATTTAAGGGTATGGGGTATAGGGTATGGGCAATGCAGAAATTCAACTATACGTGAAAATCACTTGAAATCATCCATTTTTCACGCATTCTGAATGCGGGGATGGTTTGCCTTTTTGCTTTATTTACCGCAGAGTTGCCTTTTATGCCGTTATTTTTTGCCCAAATGGAAAGCGGAATTATACGCTCACCGGTTAAGGTTGCGATTCTTTTATGCAAAGATTCCTGCAAAAGCAATGCAAAAGCTTTTGTAAAATCTTCATGTTTAAGAGTTAGATGATATTTATTGAACAATTGATAGTAGTCTGTTTTTTTGCTCTTGTTGGGTATTATTATCGGCGGTAAATTCAAAGCCATAAGCTGTTGATTTACAAGCACTCTGCCAATTCTCCCGTTGCCGTCGCAAAAAGGATGGATAGTTTCAAATTCTGCATGAAAATAGGCAATTTTATCCAGAAAATAAATATCGTTTTCTTTATTGTATCCGTTCACTAGTTTGCTCATCAAATCATAAACAAAGCTAGGATTTGCTCCGATATGGTTTCCTACTCTAACCCATTCCTTACCTCTGCGAAACCTGCCGGCAACGGCATCATCAATGCCATGCAATAAAATTTTATGCAAATTCAAAATTAGCGATATACTCAATTTTTGTTTTTTTTTCAAAAGTATTTCCATAATTTTCGCTAGGTTTTTTGCCTCATAAACCTCTCTTATGTTCAATTCTTTGGGAACAAAGTTATGCAAAAGAATTTTTTCGGTGTCTTCCAAGGAAAGCGTTGAATTTTCTATGGCATTGGAATTATAAACCGATTCCGGAATTTCAGCCAGAGAAATTTCATGCAGAATTTTCCCTTTGCCTTTTGAAACTCTGCTATAAAGTTTTTGCAGCTCAAGAAGCTTTGATTTTGTGGTTTCGTTTATTGCCATTTAATATCCATTTCATTAAATAAATAATGGCTTCTTCCATCTACCCACATATTGCCATTTGAAAGCTTGGGTTCCATAATCTCATAGACAATGTTATCAGTGGGATTTTTGACATAAATTATTAAAAAATTGCCCCAGATGCCTTGATTATTGATGTCTTTGGAAAAGAGGATAAGCCTGCCGTGCTTTTCCGGGTCATAGCCTGGCTCAAGCGGTGCATGGTTCAAAGTTTGGAACACATACTTTCCATCTTTCTCCTCACCAGTGCGGTAAAAAATAACATCTACCGGCATAACATCGGAATATTTCTTAAAAACACTATCCGTAACAGTTATGCGAACCTTTATTTGGGATATTTCATTTTTATCAAGCTCGTCTGTCAAATATCTCATAATACGTCCATAGCCACCATAACCCACATATTCCACTGGCCCTTGATAAGGCAGTTCTGTAAATAACGGTTTAGGCATTTCCGGCACTGGCTTGAATTCTCCATAAGACCACTCGCCATAAAGAAATTTCGTGCTGTCTGCTTCTGCTTCAAGCGAATAAACAACATCTCCTGTATCTATCATTACTGGGTAATCTTTTATGCAGCGAATTGATAGCAACGGCATTTCAATTGCGCTTTTTCGAGTTTCGCCTAAATAAAAATCGTTTTGTCTCATTACATAATAATAGACATTACCTTGTCCATCTTTTTTAGCAGTCCACCAAGCACTCAAATGGCCAACAGGACTAAATTCACCGCTGTGATACAGGGCTCCACTCGGTAAAGCACTAAAACCATATCCATCTACGCCGTTGATGAGACAACTCTTCCAGTCACTACTTCTGGCTTTTAATTGTCTCGAACTTCTTCCAATATAGTTTTCCAAGATATTCCATTCATAGCTCATAGGCAAATGCCAACCTTCAGGGCAGGCATTCATTGCCGTTTCCCAATCATAAAGCCTGCCATATTTTGCACAGTTAGCCTGTACTTCCGTATCTGGTAATGACAACAAAATAGAACATTGTTTATATTCGGTGTCTCCGCTACCTCCGCTGCCTCCGCTGCCGCAATAACAATCGTCGTCATCATCTTGTATTTGACCGCCTTCACCATAGCATTTGTTCCCATCTATTTCATAATTTAAATTTTCAGCCATCCAGGTTTGGGAACCAATAACAACAGTTTTGTATTTTTTGCCATCTCTGGAATCAATAAAAATTTCTTTATCTTTTATGTTGCCATAAACGCAATATTGCGAATATTCATCATATATTATGCCATTGCAAGTGCTCTGTACGGCAGATTCATTGCATTCGCACATAATTTCTCTTTCGCAAGATAAAAAAAATACACTAAGAATGATTAGATAAATCTTATTCATAATTATCCGTTCCAGTGCCGATAGTAAAGCGGGCGTTCTATCATAATACGAAAAGTAGAAAAAACTTGTTAAGCCTCGCTCCGCAGGTGCAGGCTGGGGTTGATAAATAAGGCTACCACAATAGTTTTGTATATTTTAGGGAAAGAGAGGAAAGCACTATGGCTACAATAACAATGGAACCGGCAACGGAAATAACCGCGAACGAAACGGAAATCAAGCAGGCTATGGGAGTTCTGGGGCTTGGAAGCATGGTAGACGACCTGCTGGACGAAATAGAACTTGACAGAGAACTGGCAATAAGCATAGCGCAAGCAGACAGAGGGGAAAAGATGTCCTTGGAGGAAGCCGAAAAAATCGTGGAACAAAAATTCGCCAGCGGCTACTATGACAGATAGCGAGAAAGATATAAAACCGGCAAACATAACCGACAGGTGCCTGGACATGCTAGACGAAGCAATTGAATACTACAAAGAAAACGCACCTCCGCAAGCCGAAATACTGAAGCAGCATTTCTTTAAATCAGCAAAGCTGCTGGAAGCAATGCCCGGAATCGGAACTTGGTACAAAAACGGAATGAGAAGAATACAGCTGGGTAAATTCCGCAGATACAATATCTACTACAGAGAAAATGAAAAAGACATAGACATACTCGGAATATGGCATACGAGCCGAGGAACTGAGTTTGAGGAAAAATAGTTTTTATTAAGGCATCTCCAACAGCCAATCAATAATATTCAATTGCCTTATGCCGTTATATGAATTTTCCGGCAAATAATCCATAGTCAGCAAAAACTTTGGGTTGTGGTCTTTCACAGCATCAAGCGAGGCTAACTCCCGTGCCAGCGTTGCTTGCCCCAAGGCTGTTTCTGCAACCTGGTAATATTCCGTGCCGTTTTTGCCTTCTGCCACAAAATCTATTTCTTTTACAACTACTTCTTCCCCGGTGTTTTTATCCGTCTTTCTGACAGTATTTATTTTGCCGACATAAACTTTGCGACTGCGGCGCAAAAGTTCAAGATACACGATATTTTCAAGCATACGCCCGGTATCTATTCGCCTGTCACCAAGCAGCAGATAGCGAAGACCTACATCGACTATGTAATATTTGTTCAAGGTTTTTAGCAATTTCTTTCCCTTAACATCATATCTGTCTGCCCTATAAAATATATGGCTGTCGCAGAATGCTTTGAGATACGATTCAACCGTACGCTCGTTGATTTTAACACCATCTGCGTTCATGGCCTTTGATATATTGTTTGCGGATGTCTCTTTCCCTATATTGTCTGCCATAAATTTCAATATCCGTTCCAATCTGCTTATATCCCTGATTTTAAGGCTCTCTGCAACGTCTTTTAGCAATATGGTGTTGTAAATTCCAGCAAGATATTTTTGAACATCGTCTTTATTATCAAATTCCAATACTTGCGGAAAAGAGCTATTTTCAAGATAGTCCCTGAATTTCCTCTGCAAGTTATCTGTGCCTACTGCGGATATATATTCCTTGAAAGATAGCGGCAATATGGATATTTCCACATAACGCCCGGAAAGCATTGTAGCCCATTCGCTTGCTTTATTCTTGGAATTGGAACCGGTTAAGTACAAATCCACATTTTTTTTAATGAACAAGCCATCGGCAGCACGCTGAAAATCCTTTACATTTTGAATTTCGTCCAAAAAGACATAATTTTTTTTACTCGGCAAAAGGCGAACTTTTACATAATCATATAATTTTTTCCAATTCATCAAATCCTCATAGTCCGGGTTTTCAAGGTTTATGCTTATTATTTGCTCCTCGGCTATGCCCATTTCGAGCAATTTCGCCTGCATCATATCAAACAGGGTGGATTTGCCGGAGCGGCGAACTCCGGTTAAGATTTTTGTTATATGCTTGTCTTTCAAGGACAAAAGCTGATTCATGTAAAGCGGGCGTTCTATCATAATACGAAAAGTAGAAAAAAATTATGACTTTTCGTAGTGTACTGCGAAAACTTGTTAAAATTGTTGAGTTTTTGTAGTTAATCTGCTGGATTCCACATAATTCACGCATAAAATGTGTAAATTTTACACATAATTTACGCGATTTTTGTATTTTTACCTTGAATTCGGAGGAAAAGGCAAATATGTTTAGGAAAGCTTCTGTTGGTTTATTGAGGTGGAAAAACTCCAGCGACCGTAAACCTTTGATGATATACGGCATTCGTCAGGTTGGCAAGAGCTGGCTTATGAAGGACTTTGGAAGGAATTTATAGGATTGTTATCTGCCCTTACCGCTTTAGACCCAAGAGTTTATCTTGAACCGAATAATGCTATCTTTAATCATTACAAGGGTGTTTTGGCAGAACAATTTGCATTGCAGGAATTGCGGAATGATGAACGCCTGCCAATTTATTTTTGGGCTAATGACACAAATAGAGCGGAGATAGAATTTGTTTTGCAGGCAAATAATAAAATAATTCCTGTGGAAGTAAAGTCCGGGAAAAACATTAAATCCGAGAGTTTGCGTTCTTATGTTACAAAAAAAGATTTTGCAGCAGAAATTGCTATTAGGTCTTCATTGTTAAATTACGGAACGGTTAGCAACATATACAATACCGAATGTACATTGTACGATATCCCACTGTATATGATTGGAGAATTCAAGAGGATTTTAGGGTAAATTTCACTTTTATAACACACGATTTTTTTTTAACCACTTTCTCAAAAAAAAATATATATTTACACATAATGGCGTATAACACTCAAAATAGAGCAAACGGAGCTTGTAGTGCAGGTCAAGCCTTGGACCCGTAATCAAAATGTCGGAAATGTCATTAATATATATATATACACCCTCATTTTTAGCCTAAATTTAAGCCCAGAGAATTACAAAAAAATTACAAAGAATTTACAATTCTATAAAAAATTAGTTGCAACAACTCTTGAAATTCAATTTTTTTCCCCAAATTTCAACACGGAGGTCTATAATGGCTAGAAATAAGCTAAGACATTTTCTATTCACGGCAGGCTTGGTGCTTGCCACGGCATTCACACTTTTGTCGGGCTGTATGTACAAGGCTGCGGATCATCAAGGAACCGCATATCAAATAGGAGGTCCTGTAAAAAACGTAGAAATACTTGGACTGGTTTATGTAAAATGCGAACCAGGAGAACCTATCTATCAAGCTTTATTAAGAGCTGCGGAGAAAAAAGGTGGCAATGGTATTGCAAATGTTGTAATAGATGTTGAACGCACAACAGTGAGTTTTTTTTGGACTCTATCAAATACTGAAACCAGATATGCTTCTGCCTTGGCTATTAAATATACCGAAGAAAATATAACTTCAGAAGCTTCAGGAAAAGATGGTAAATTAGGAATTCCCAGCACCGCAACTTCACCTTATATTACCCCATCGCATTAGCAAACAAATAGAGGAAAAAATGGCTGACAAAATATTTAAAACTGCGTTAATACTTGTTTCCCTTATTGCCGGTTATGCGTATGCAGAAAAATGGAAATATGATAATGAGGACGATACGGGAGACAATTTTGACGAAAAACCAATGTCTGAGGAGGAAACTAAAGAAGAAGCTAATAGAATGTTTGAAACTTATTTTGAAAAGCGAAGGTATGGAATAAGAATGGGATTTGGGTCGGGTTTATACCCAAATTTTGGGAATGGTGTAGATATGGTATTAGGAATAATATCGGAAATTCCTTTAAAGAATGGTCCATTTATATTGGGATTAGGTGCGGAATTAAATGCGAGAATAATAGATGATCCGAGAGCTGATATTCGTGCTTCGTCTTTGTTTCAATATACCTCACCAATCTCATATCTCAAAAATCAGAATGCTGCAATAGGGATAGTGAGCTATGGAATAGGAGTGTTCAACGATTTCAGAATGTCCGACGACGGTAGTGATAAATCTGCATTTGATCCAGGATTTATTCTTGCATTGGGCATCCGACGGTACAAAGATAAGGCTGTGAGTATTCTTGAGCATATGGGAGCTGATGTTGGAATAACTTTTAAAAATCCTAATTTTCATTTGTATATGAAATTAACATACTTTTTTAACTAACCATTGGAGGTTATATATGAGCAAAACAAAAGGTTTTCTACTCACGGCAGGCTTGGTGCTTGCCACGGCATTCACATTTTCCTGCTCGTCCGGTGGTGGCGGTGACAAGAATTATGGTGGCGAGGGGGCGTGTTATGGTACTGTGCCAGGAATTCCTCAGGCTAAGGCGTGTCTAATAGGCAACAACTTCACCCTAAATGCAGTGCTTTGTGAAACTAATGAAAACATTAGAAGAATGATTGTCGAACCGGTAATCATGGAAGCATGCCCGTCAGATCCTATACTTACCTGCCCCCTTCAATCAGGCTCGAGATCTAGCACTGCTTATTTTTATGGAAATCTTCCTGCCGGGTTTACGTGTGAAACGGTGAATGATGATTAAGGCACTTTAGTACTCCCAAACCCGTCAAGCCCTGACTTTTCCCCAAAGGCTGGGCGGGATAAAACGAAATCTGGGGAAATAGGAGTTAATTCAATTGCCTTATGCCGTTATATGAATTTTCCGGCAAATAATCCAAAGATGTTTGCCAGGATTTGGACTGGCTTTACAAAGACTTAAACAAAAATTCGTTGCCTCATGCTGAATTTAAGGTGGATGCTATGGAAGATGAGGATATGCTGGGACGCCATGAGGGTGAGAGGGTTTATATAAATCAGCGTTTGGTGCTTGACGCGATTTCATCGAAAAACCCAAATGACGGTTTTATTCTTTTCTTGATAATGCTCATTGAATACGGTAATTTTTTAGGCAATATTTTGCATGGAAAAGCAAATAATCCAACGGCCGCTCCGAAGATTGCGGGCCGAGATTTCACATACCTGTTCATGGAATGTTCCGATGGACTATTCAGCGGAAGCTTTGAATTTGCCGATTTCACAGCCCCTGATTCTGAAGGTGAAGAACAGACTTTCAGGGTTAATGTTTCCGTTTTGAGCCATGAGCAGAGGGATGTCAATGGAGTTTAGATGAAAATATACCCATTTGTAATCTTGCTGATATGCGTTGCCGTGATTTTGCCTATATGCATTGCAGTAACTTTGCTGTTCAGCTATTCCAGCGAAGATGAAGATTTATATGAAATATATGAGATATGCGAGGATATAAGAGGCATTGAAGTCAAAAATATCAAAGACATTGAAATGTGCTTAGAGCTATGCAATAAAGATTATGATTATGATTCTAATTCTGTAAAATACTTAAAAAAAAAATCTTCATACGAATACTTTTATTTTAAATGCTATTTTACCGATGATGGACCATGCGATGCCGATAAATATTATGATTCTGATTCTGCAAAATGCTTGGAAGAAAACCCTTCATACTCTCCTTTAGAATGCTATCTTGCTGCTCGACCTTACTTGGGATCTTGCTTTGATGAAATTAGACTTCTTAAAAATTATGCTTGCAAAGACGGGAAAGATTCTTGCACATTTTCTAAGCGCAAGAAAAAATATATTGAAATGGAACGTGAAAATTTCGGCATAATCATCGACAGACGTAAAAAAAAATTTAAAGAAAGTAAACTACAGTGCGAAGTTTTTGGATGCGATGTGGCAAAAGATTCTTCATTCTTCATGATAACGGAATATGATATCATTTCCAACTATAACAGAAAGTATCTTTTAATGACCTCTGAAGTTCTATCAGATTTTATGAAAGTTGCAATAAAAAAGGAAATACCTAATGAAATTCTTTTGCCGAACAAAGATTCGGTGCTCATCAGAGATATTTTGCCTGATTGTAAAATAAAAAGTTCTCGTGGCGTTTCAGTAGGTGGTAAGTCAGACCCGGGAAGTCTTTTCTATGGGGATTCCAAATGTGATTTTGGCCCTATGATAAAAAATCTTTCTCCAAATGCGGATTTCTTTTGCCTTGAATATGGGAATGATAAGTATTATACGTTGCTGAAAGAAAAAGGCAGCATTGGTAAAATCCTTAAGTTAAAGAGCGAAAATCTAGGAAGTTTTTATGAGTATCTTGATTCTTATACCAGAGAATTTTTTAATAGAGAACAAGATGAGGCGCCGGAAGAAAGAGATTTCCGGCTCTGCCTTGCTTACCTGTACTCAATTGAAATAGACTACGGATACGATTTTATCTATATGCATCCCTTTTATCAATCGGAGATTTGCGACTTGAATCGCTGGCGGGGGGTTCGGTTGAAAGAGCAGCCCGGAAAGAACATGCCATTGAAATCTTTGTTTGTTGTCCCTCAAAATTGTTTTTCAATTTAAAAAGAGTCCAGACAGATGCAATCTCGAATTCTGCTCTACGAAAGATATTCTAGATCCTTTATACGAAATAAGCTGTACTTATGGGCTTGATTCCAAACATTTTGAGTGCGAAGATTTTAAATTGGAAGTTAAACCCAAATGCTTTAGCACACTTGATCGTATACCACTAAGATATGACATTCTAATGCATAAAGGAGCGTTTCCAGCCGGGGACTGCGACTTGGGAAATTGGCGTTACATAAAAATTGACAGCTTGAATGCAGAACATAGTAAGAAACTAAAAGAACTTCTTATGTTAGACGATATTCAAACTATAGAATTGGGAACAGAATACAAATCTTTTTACGGAGGCCTGTTGCGTGAATAAATACAAAAAGCCATGAGGAAAGATAACCTGTTTAAAGGAATGTCCATAGAAAGCATTAGCCGTGAAGCAATGGATTTGCATATAGCGGAGAACGGCTAGGAGTGGCAAAGAAAATTTCTACATTCCCTGCATGCCGGTAAATAAAGTTGTATTTCAGGGTAGGCATGGCGCATATAGTGAGTGTGCGGCTTTTCATTTATTTGGGAAAAATGCAGAGACCGTTCCTGTGGATACTTTTGAAGAATTGCATAAAATGGTAAAAAACGGCGAGGTGAATTATGGCGTTATTCCAATGGAAAATTCCACTGCAGGCTCGGTTTGGGAAAATTATGATTTGCTGCTAAAATACAGATTGCCTATAATAAGCGAAATTAAAATTCAAATAGACCATTGCCTAATAGCTCTTAAAGGTGAAAGGATTGAAACACTCGCAAAAGTAATCTCTCACCCGCAGGCTCTGGAACAATGTTCAAAATTTTTTGAAGCAAATCCGCAAATAGAAAAAAAACCATTTTTTGACACAGCGGGTTCTGTTGAACGAATAGCTAAAAAACAGTTGAAGGGTGTGGGTGGAATTGCCTCTGCCTTTGCTGCGGAATTTTATAAGTTGGAAATTCTGAAAAATCCGCTTGCAAATTTTCCCGGCACAAATTCAACAAGATTTTTTGCCATTCAAAAAGAAGCAGTCTCGATTGATGCAGCTTTGCACACAAAAACTTCCATAGCTTTTACTTTGGAAAAAAATGTACCCGGTGCGCTTTATAGCTGCCTTGGATGTTTTGCAAAGCAGGGCGTGGATTTAATTCGCATAGAGAGCCGTCCAAAAAGCGGAAGCCCTTGGGAATACGTTTTTTACGCAGACTTAGCCGGCAATACTTTGCAAGAGCCGGTGAAGCAAGCATTGCAGGAATTAAAAACAATGGCAGAAGTTATTTTACTGGGAAGCTATGCCAAAGGCGAGAGCAGGGGAGTGGAGTTTTGAAAAACTTTTCAAAAGCATTATCTGAATTTAAACAAGGCAAAATTTTAATCATTGCCGATAACGAAAACCGTGAGAGCGAAGGCGATTTTGTTTGTGCCGCCTCTCTTTGCAAAGAAGAACATATAAATTTTATGGTAACGCACGGCAGGGGCCTTGTGTGCGCACCGTTAAGCGAAGAGCGAGTTGAGCAGTTGAGTTTGCCCATGCAAACCATGCGCAATACAAGCCGCTTTGAAACAGCCTTCACCGTTTCTGTTGAAGCACTTGAAGGCACTACAACCGGAATTTCTGCAGCCGAACGTGCCCTTACCTGCCGCACCTTGGCAAACTTTTCAAAAACCGCAAACGACTTTGTTTCTCCGGGGCATATATTCCCATTAAAAGCAAAGAAAAACGGATGCTTGGAACGTGAGGGGCACACCGAGGCTGTTGTGGACTTATGCCGCATTGCAAAACTTCCGCAAGCCGGCGTTTTATGCGAAATTTTGAACCGAAGCGGCACAATGGCAAGAATGCCGCAGTTAAAAAAGATTGCAGAAAAACATAAATTGACATTGCTCACGGTTCAAGAAATAATAGATTGGCGGCTTGCAAATGAAAAATTGGTAGAACTAGTTGCCAAACCGCTAATTCCAACAAAATACGGTAATTTCCGAGCCTTTGCGTATAGAAACATGGTTAACGGCGAGGAATATATTGCGTTAATGGCAAAATCCGGCAAAAATGTCCGCATACATAGCGAATGCCTTACCGGCGATGTATTCCATTCCTTAAAATGCGATTGCGGCGAACAGTTGGAATTTTCAATGAAATACATAGCCGAGCATGGCGGGGTTTTAATTTATATGCAGGGGCATGAGGGTAGGGGAATAGGGCTTGCGAATAAATTAAGGGCTTATGAATTGCAAGAACAAGGGCTAGATACCGTTGATTCCAATTTGAAACTCGGCTTTGAGGCAGACCATAGAAATTACGCTTTTGCCGCCCAAATTTTGAAAAACCTCGGTATAAAGGCCGTGAATTTGCTCACAAATAATCCAAAAAAAATATCCGAACTTAGATTTTACGGAATAGAAGTTTCAAAAAGAATTCCTGTTAAAATAGAACCTAATCCATTCAATAAAAAATATTTGAAGGTAAAAAAAGAAAAGATGGGGCACATTCTATAATGCTTTCTTTCTCGGAAATAGCTGAACTTACCGGTGCAATTCTGGAACCAAAAGATGCTCAAGGCGGCGTTGTTAAATGCGCTACCTTGGCTTTTGCAACAGAGAGCGATATTTCCTTTTGCATGGACGAGGCTGCTTATGGCAGAACAAGAACAACAAAAGCCGCGATAGTTTTTGTGCCGAGTAATTTTACCGGATGGGCAGGCGAGGCTAAGGTTTTGGCAAGGGTAGAAAACCCATACACGGCAATAATAGAGTGTGCAAAAATATTGAATAAAAAGGAATTTGCCCAAGGTTTAATTCATACAATGGCACAGATAAATCCCCATGCTTCTGTTCTTGGCTCTGTGGGTGCAAATTCTATTGTGGAAGCGTTTTGCTCAATTCCACCGGGAGCAAGCGTTGGCGATAATTGCATTTTGCATTCGGGCGTTCATCTTTATCCCGATGTTGTTATAGGAAACGGAACTGTTTTGCATTCGGGCGTGGTGGTTGGTTCCCGTGGCTTTGGTTTTTGCGATGGCAATGATGGTGAGCAAATTGAAGTGCCGCATTTTGGCGGAGTGATAATCGGAGAAAATTGCGAGATTGGACCTAATTCCGTTATAGCAGCCGGCTTTTTGGAAGCAACGAGGCTTGGAAATTTTTGCAAATTAGATAGCTTTGTGCAAATTGGGCATAACTGCATAGTGGGGAACAATGCTATTTTCTGTTCGCAGTCCGGGCTTGCCGGTTCCGTTATAGCAGAAGACAATATAACCCTAGCGGGAGGAGCACAGGTTGCCGGGCATTTAACCCTAGGCAAGGGTTGCGTAATTGCCGCTAAAGCCGGAGTTACAAAAAGCGTTAAACCCGGAACAAGGGTAGCCGGATTCCCCGCCGTCCCGATTGAGGAGTGGAGAAGACGTAACTTTTTCTAGAGTAAATCAGCATTTCTATATTACCCCTTATGCAAGAAGAACGTACATTGGTATCTTTTGACTGGGCAATTAAATACTTGCTCAGTAACAAGGCTGATTATGTGGATTACATATATCACGGCACAACAACTTTTAAG
>LIUI01000084.1 GCA_001462235.1 Fibrobacteria bacterium GUT307 | reverse complement strand
ATCCACATGGTTGTATTTTTGGTTTGCCGAATTTTTATTGCTTTCGCTGTCTGCCACATTCTTGATTTTAATTTTTTTCCCTAGCAAGGTGGTTAAAAAGCCTTCCAAGACTACGTAATCTGCCTTGTTCCTGAGCAGGTATTTAATTGCCCAGTCAAAAGATACCAGAGTGCGCTCTTCTTGCATAACGGGAAATATAGTAAATTAGCTCATTATACGTATATTGCAAGCCCACTTATTAAAGCGAATAAAATCACAAAGACAAAGTAAAATAAATAGTTTTTTATGCCCAAAATAATTTTCAATGCTCCGAGATTTGTGATTTTCATCGCAGGACCTGTAATCATAAACGCTGTGGCACTGCCCATGCTCATTCCGCTTTGCAACCATGTTTGGAGCAACGGAATTGTTCCGCCGCCGCATACATACAAAGGAACTCCGATTGTTGCCGCCATTAACACGCCAAAACCTCTACTGCTGCCAAACAGTTTTGCAAATAACTCTTGAGGCACGTAGCGTTGAAAAAGCACGGAAAGTATAATGCCTGCCAAAAAATAAAGCCCGGTTGCCTTTACATTCCTGCCTAGATTTTTCAAAAGGCGCAGAAAAATATTCGGGTCGGTATCTCGGTTTGACATTTCTCCAAAAGAAGCAAATGTAAAGAATTTCTTTTTTTTGAAAAAATACCTTACCGCAAGCCCCGCCGCAATACCGCACAAAAAACAAGTTAGCAAACGAATTACAAGCATAGGCACGCCAAGGGCTGCTGTATAAAGAAGCAACTGGGGATTAAGCAAAATAGAACTCATCATAAAGGCAGCTAGCCAATCTTCTTCCATTCCCTTTTCTGCAAAAGAAGCCGCTATAGGAATTGTGCCATACATGCAGAGTGGGGAAGCAATACCCAAGAGCGATGCGGGGATAATACCGAGAACGCCGAGTTTTTTATTTTGCAATTTGCTGAACCATTGGTGAATTTTTTCCTTTCCAAATACGGAAACAACTGAGCCAACGGTCATTCCAAATATATAATACCAAAATATTTGTTCAAATATTATTGTAAAATAAAACCAAAGATATATGAATTCCCGATTTATTATATCGGCTATGGTTGTTTCCGGCATTAAGGCTCAACCGGTTCCAGTTTATACTCTCTTTTGCCCAAGCCTATTTTTTCGGCATGTGTTACGGTTAAACGTCCGTTTTTGCTGTCTATGCGCTCAACAAGGTCTTTGCCGTCCGGCGCATTGTCCACAAGGTCAAGGCAGGCTTTGTCGAGCGCAACAGGGTCAAGCGAGGCCAATATGCCTATATCTTTCATTGTCGGTTCGGCTATAGTACTCATGCAATCGCAATCAACGGAAAGGTTGTTCATCACATTTATGTAGAGAATCTTCCCCTTGTTCCAATCGGCTACCGCTTTTGCGGCTTCTGCCATCGATTCCAAAAATGCATCTTGAGTATTAGACCCGCCAAAAGGGCTGGTTCTGCTTGTTCCGGCACTGTGTATCCAAGCCTTGCCCATCGAAGAGGCATAGCCTATGGACATATTTTTCAGCGCACCGCCAAAGCCGCCCATTTGATGCCCTTTGAAGTGGGAAAGCACTATATGAAAATCGTAGTTCTTGAATGCTTTGCCTACATAATCCCATCCCTTGAGACGCTTAGTGTCGGTACCTGTAACGGGAATGCTGTCGGAGCCGTTTTCGTCCATAATAACCACAGTGGCAATATCGGTAAAACCATGGTCCCTTGCTACCTGTTTATGTGCAGCGGTAGATGCGCGACTGCCACCGTAGGCGGTGTTGCTTTCAACAATGGTTCCGCTTACTCGCTGAACAAGGTTTTTGATTAAATTTGGATTGAGGAAATATTTTCTGTTGGCGGGTTCTCCTGTGCTTATCTTTACAGCGACTTTGCCGCTAGCTTCAAGCCCCAAGGCTTCATACACGGCTATAAGCCCTCCCGGGGTTATTTGGGTTGTCATATAAACAATAGGTTTTCCATCATCAGGGCTTTGCGAAGACGAAGATTTTGCCACGGAAGAAGATGAGCTAGCTCCCGAGGATGAGGATATTGCACTGGAAAGACTGGAAGAACTTGCACTTGAGGATAGTTGCTCTTCCGAAGAGGAAGAGCTGGAAGAATCAGAAGAACTGGAAGAACCTGCACTTGAAGATGACTGTGTTCCCGAATTTTTAGGATCTTCGTTAGAAGAAGACGAGGAACAGTTTTGAATACTCAATGCCGCTACGCTTATTACAGCGACAGAAAGAAAGCACATTGTTATTTTTTTTCCGCCCATTTTGGGAATATAGTAAATTTTATTACAAAGGTTTCCCCAACTTATAATACAAACTACTGCGGCTAATTCCCAGCTTTTTTGCAGCACAGCTCTTATTTCCATTGCAGTTCTTAATTTCCTTGTTAATTTTATCGGTATCCGGTTTATATTGCGGAATATATCGCGGCGGCGACGATTCTTTTAGAATGAAATTGCATTGTTCAAATTCCGCTCTGAGCAAGGTTTCCAGGTCATAGCCGTGTTTTCTAAAAAGAGCGTAACGCTCCAGAACGTTTTTAAGTTGCCTTACATTTCCGGGCCATGAATAACTTTGTAAAATGCTGAAATTATGTTCAGTTAAAGGCTCCAGCTCGTGCCAAAGCGACTTTGCAATGCTTCGCAAATCGTTTCTTTCTCTTAAAGGTGGAATTTTTATGGGCAAAGTAGCCAACCTAAAATACAAATCCTGCCTAAAAAGCCCATTCTTAATCAAAGACGGCAAATCCCTGTGGGTAGCACAAATCAATCTAAAATCAACTTTAAGCTCTTTTTGGCTGCCAACCGGCATAACGGATTTCTCTTGCAGAGTGCGTAAAAGGGTCTTTTGAGTTTCTGGCGGAAGTTCCGCTACCTCGTCAAGAAAAAGGGTTCCCCCATTTGCCGCCCTTACAAAGCCAATTTGCTCCGTATCTGCCCCGGTAAAAGCCCCCCTAACGTGCCCGCAAAAGAGAGACTCCGCAATACCCGCAGAAATTGCCCCGCAATTAACCGCAACAAAAGCCCCGCGTTTTCTCTTGCCAAGAGCGTGGAGCTTCCTAGCGGCAATCTCTTTCCCTGTTCCGGATTCACCCGTAATCAAAACCGGTAAATCTGAATTTGCCGCTATTAGCAACATTTTTTTGAAATCTAAATTTTCGCTCATACTCATTAGACGGAAAAAACGGCAAAAAAGCACAAAAAAAAATTATTTTTTTCTTTTTGCAAACTATTGTTGACAGTTTTTGGGCAAAATTTGCTATATTCCCCTCAAACCAGATGAGGTTCATTATGAAACGCACACATAATTGCGGCGAGTTACGCAAAAGCGATGTTGGAAAAAAGGTCACCCTTTGCGGCTGGGTTGACCGGCGGCGTGATTTGGGCGGCGTTATATTCGTAGATTTACGCGATAAATATGGCAAAACACAGGTTGTTTTTGACCCTGCACGCAACGCAGAGGTGCACAAAATCGCAGACACCCTTAGGAATGAATTTGTTATTCAGGCAACAGGCGATGTGCAAAGCCGCCCGGAAGGGATGGAAAACGAAAAGCTTTCCACCGGTGCCATAGATGTTAAAATAGACGAACTTGTCATTTTGAATAAATCAGAAAATCCACCTCTTGCAATCAACGACCCAAAAGAAGAATGCAAAGAAAACGATGATTTACGCCTGCGCTATCGCTACCTTGACCTGCGCCGCCCCTGGATTCAAAAAAACTTGATGCTAAAAAGCAGGTTGCTCGGAGAAACTCACGCATTCTTTCGCAGAAACGGATTTGAAGAAATTGAAACCCCCGTTCTTTGCAAAAGCACCCCGGAAGGCGCAAGGGATTACCTTGTGCCAAGCCGCGTAAATCCCGGCAAATTTTATGCCTTGCCCCAAAGCCCGCAACAATACAAACAACTCTTAATGATAGCCGGCATGGATAGGTATTACCAAATTGCAAAATGTTTTAGAGACGAAGATTTACGTGCAGACCGTCAACCGGAATTTACGCAAATAGATTTGGAAATGTCTTTTGTAAAACAAGAAGATGTAATGGAACTTTTAAACGCTTTTGTCAAGGAAGTTTTGGCAAAGGTTTGGGAATTTGAAATACCGGAAATTCCATGTATAAAGTACGCAGACGCAATGCTTCGCTATGGCTCAGACAAACCAGATTTGCGTTTTGATTTGCCAATTTGCGACGTATCCAAAGTAGCGGCAAGCTCCGATTTTGGGGTGTTCAAAAATGTTGTTGCAAACAACGGTGTTGTGCGGGCTTTGGCGGCAAAGGGCTGCGTTGATTTTTCCCGCAAGCAAATAGACGATTTAACGGAATTCGTAGGCCGCTATGGTTCAAAGGGCTTGGTATGGATGCGCGTTAAAGAAGGCGACGAAGTGGAAACTCAAGTTGCAAAATTCTTTACAAAAGAACAGTTAAATGCACTCAGAGATGCCACCAACGGCAAAGCAGGGGATATGCTTTTCTTTATAGCCGCCTCGGAAAAAACCGCAGCTACGGCAATGGGCCAGCTCCGTTTGGAAATAGCCCGCATAAAGGGTTTAATGGACCCTAATCTCCGCAAATTTGCGTGGATTACAGAATTTCCCATGTTTGAATATAGCGAATCGGAAAAGCGTTATATGTCCATGCACCATCCTTTTACAAGCCCGCTCCCGGAACATTTGGATATGATGCTAGGCGGCAACTTAAAGGATTGCAAAGCGCAAGCTTACGATTTGGTTTTGAATGGCGTTGAAATAGGCGGCGGTTCTGTCCGTATTCACAACCCGGAAGTGCAAGAAAAGGTTTTCCGTTTGCTGGGTTTAACAGAGGCACAGGTAAAGGAAAAATTTGGTTTCTTTGTTGATGCCTTTAAATTTGGTGCTCCTCCGCATGGCGGTTTGGCTTTAGGTTTGGATAGGGTAGTGGCAACTCTTGAAGGCCAGGATTCAATTCGTGATTTTATTGCCTTCCCAAAAAACACAAGCGCAAGTTCACCTATGGATCAATGCCCTAGCGAAGTGGAACCCGTTCAACTGCTAGAAACGCATATTTCTTTGAATTTGGCGCAGAAGTAAAAGAGTTTGGTAATTTTCTACATTCCCTCTTATGCAAGAAGAGCGCACTCTGGTATCTTTTGACTGGGCAATTAAATACCTACTTAGGAACAAGGCAGATTATGTAGTCTTGGAAGGCTTTTTAACCACCTTGCTTGGAAAGAAAATAAAAATCAAGAATTTGACAGACAGCGAAAGCAATAAAAATTCGGCAAACCAAAAATACAATCATGTGGATGTGTTGGCAGAGGAA
>LIUI01000083.1 GCA_001462235.1 Fibrobacteria bacterium GUT307 | reverse complement strand
TCAACATAGCGGGTTTTGTCCACGTATGCATAGCCGCGTTCAATTAAATCTGCAAAGTTGGATTGACCATAAGGGAGTTTTTTGGGCATAAGAGAAAAAATAGAAAATTTCTAATTTCTTTCCAGTATGGAAAATGCTTTGCAATTAACGCATAAAATTTTGCAGAATGGTTTGCTCCCAGCCCGGAATTAAATTTGATATGATTCTTTTAAGTTCCTCTATTTCTTCTTTTGAAATTTCCGTTAAATTCTGCAAAACAGACGGATTTGCTTTCATTTTTTCCAAAGTTTTTTAGGAGCACTGTGGAAATATAGAAACGTTCCCTACTCTAAATTTTCTACCTTTACACCATTATGCTCTCCCGCCAACGCTCAACTTTGTCTGTTCCCGGGCATTTGCAAAAAATGCACCCAAAAGCATTTGGCTCTGCCGTGGATGTAGTAATGCTGGACTTGGAAGATTCCGTTCCTCCGGATGCAAAACTTGCTGCCAGAGAACAGGTAATCTCAACGCTTAAAGCTCTTGAATCCAAAAAATGCAGCGGTATATCCGTGCGTGTTAATAGTGTGGATACTCCTTATTGCTTTAGGGATGTTATAGAAGTTGTGCAGGCGGTTGGCGCAAAAATTGATTCCATTGTGTTGCCTAAAGTGGATAGTGCCGGGGATGTGCATTTTCTTTCAAGACTGCTGGATGGCGTTGAACTGGAAATCGGTTTGCAAAATCCCATTGCTATAGATGCTACTATTGAGTCTGCACTGGGAGTTGAAAATATTTCCAAAATTGCCGCTGCCCCAAGAACTCGTGCCCTTATTTTTGGAATAGCGGATTACAGCGCATCCATAGGTGCAAGGTTAAATAGCATTAGTGGCCACGGCGAAGACGATTCGGAAATCTATCCCGGGCATAAGTGGCATTTTGTAATGTCTAAAATCGTGCAAACCGCAAAAGCTCACAACCTGCTTGCCATAGATTCCCCCTATGGAAATTTCCAGGATTTGCAAGGATTGCTCAAAAGCGCAAAAATGTCTTGCGCGCTTGGCTTTGACGGCAAATGGGCTATTCATCCAAGCCAAATAGAAATTATAAATGAAGTGTTTTCACCTGCACAAGAAGAAATAGAAAGGGCAAATCGCATTCTCAATGCCGTAAAAGCTAACCCGGGGCGGGGAGCCGTTGCCGTGGATGGCAGAATGATAGATAAAGCGACGGTTCGTTTAGCACAAAATTTAGTAGATTCCGTTAAGTGAGTGCGTTTTTACATATACTGGCTATTTTCTTCCTTACCCTGGCGGTTCATTCTCAGGAATTATCCGTTGTTTCCCTAAACAATATGGAAAAACCAAAAACGGAATTGTTCTATTCACAGGAATTTCCAAAAGTCGGTGATACCCTTTATCTCAAAGTGATTATACCGCAAGGCTGGCACATAAACTCAAACAATGTTCCAGACGAATTTTTGGTTCCGAGCAATATAGAGACCATTGCAGAAGGCATTGAATTTGACTCCACCTTGTGGCCCGAACCTTTTAAGATGTACAATGAAGTTTTGAATCTGGATTTATTTTTGCTGCAAGATTCCTTTGTGGTTAGCTTGCCTATAAAAAATATGCAAAAGAACAGCAACCCTTACGATGTAAAACTCAAATTCACCTACCAAGCCTGCTCCAATATATGCTTAGCCCCAAAAACAATAGAGGTATCCTTTAACGCAGGCACAGGCGAAGCCAGTTTGTTGCAAAACGAAAAAAAAAACTCCAACTTAAATAATAGCGAAAATTCATTTTTTATATATGTTTTGTTGGCAATGCTCGGCGGTTTGCTTTTGAATGTTATGCCGTGCGTGCTACCAGTTCTGTTTCTTAAAATTTTTGACTTGATGAAAAAATCAGGGGAATCAAGACGCCGTACGCTTGAGTGGGGAATTGCTACAACGGGCGGGATATGCTTCTCCTTTTTTGTTATTGCGACAGCCATTGTTGTTATTCGTTTAACTGGGAATGCTGTTGGGTGGGGATTTCAGTTTCAATACCCTGCATACACAGCAGCTATGGCTTTGTGCATTGCGATTTTTGCTTTGAGCCTTTGGGGTGTTTTTGATATTTGGATGCCAGGCAATTTGCTTCACGTTTGGGAAAGGCACTCAAAGAAAGGTGGTTTTGGCGGAGCTTTTGCCTACGGAATTTTGCTTGTGCTTTTGTCCACGCCTTGTTCTGCGCCTTTTTTAGGCACGGCTGTGGGTTTTGCTTTTGCGGCATCAACCGGTGAATTGTTTGCAATTTTCGCTGCCCTTGCAATAGGAATGGCCACCCCGTATTTAACACTCAGCATATTTCCACAATGGACAAAAAAACTTCCCCGCCCCGGGCATTGGATGCTTGTATTAAAGCAATTTTTGGGTTTCCCGCTTTTGCTCACCGTTGTGTGGCTGTTTTGGATTTTTTGCAAACAAACGGGGATTGATGCTTCTGTGAAACTTGGGTTGCTTTTATGCACAGCGGGCTTTTTTGCATGGCTTTCTGGTATGCTTGCAAAGCCGGGAAAACCTTGGTGGCGGTTTGCTCTGCTATGGTTTATTTTTATTTTTCTCTGCGCGTTCTCATGGAAATTATGGATTAGCCCGCCAGGTTTTACCCAGGTTGGCTCCGAAGAAACGGAGTGGGTTTCTTTTTCCGTGAAAAAATTGGATAGTTTACAGAGCGAAGGTTTGGCTGTTTGGGTAAATGGCTCTGCAGACTGGTGCATTACATGCAAGGTGAATGAAAAAGTAACATTTGAAAACGAGAAGATTAAAGAGTTATTCGCCGAAAAACCCATAATTAAAATGCGAGCGGATTATACCAACTCAAATTCCGAAGCGTTGAAATTTTTTGAAAAATACGGGCGTGGCGGGGTTCCCTTTGATTTGCTGCTTACTTCACACGGGGATGCTATTTTGCTGCCAGAGCTTCTAACAGCAGATGATGTGATTGAAGCCTTAGAGAGGGCATATTAAATTTCTAGATTTACCCCTATGAAAAAATCCCTTTTTATCTCCGCCGCTCTTATGAGCGTATTCTTGATGTCTTGCGATTTAAACGCAAGCAATAAAGAAGCTTCAACCAAAGCCGCCCTTGAAACCGTTAAAGGCAAGCACAGCTATGCAGTTGGCATAGATATGGGCAGGGCAATAAAGCAAATAGACGCAGACTTGGATTATTCTGTAGTACTGCAAGGCATAAAAGACCAACTAGATACCACTAAACCGGCCCTTATGAACGATAGTGAAGTGATTGCCGCCATGCAAGACCTTATGCTAGAGATGCGAAATGCCCGCATAGCAAAAGACTCGGCAAAAGCAGCAGCAAACTTAGCCGGCCAAAACGAATTCCTTGAAAAGAACAAAGGCGAAGTTGGCATTGCTGTTACCGAAAGCGGTTTGCAATACATAAAAGTTACAGAAGGTTCCGGCGAGGTAGCCAAAGACGGAGACACCGTAAGCGTTCATTACAGAGGTTCATTGCTGGATGGTACCGTATTTGACAGTTCAATTGAACGCAATTCCCCCCTGTCCATTGTTTTGGGCGAGGGTCAGTTGATAAAGGGCTGGGTAGAAGCTTTGCGTCTTATGAAAAAAGGCGATAAGTTCAAAGTTTGGATTCCGAGCAGTTTGGCTTATGGAGAACAAGGCAATCAAGTGATACCGGGTAATTCCCTGCTCATTTTTGAAATGGAATTGCTTGATATTAAAACGGCAAAAAAATAGTGTCTGGTAAAGAATTTGCAGAACGGGAAGATTCCGAAGCGCTTTCCATATCCAGAGGCGTGGCGAAAAAGCCCCTTGTAAATCCAGACATAGAAGCGGTGCTTGCAAAGCGCCGCCGCAAAGAAATTGGCGTTGATGAACTTTTCAGCGGTATATTGAATGGCAATAGAACTGCTCTTGCCCAAGGCATAACGCTTGTGGAAAGCAGTTTGCCAGAACATCAGAATAAAGCCCAAGAGTTGATTCAAAAATGCTTGCCACACTCCGGCAATTCTTTGAGGATTGGCATAACAGGAAGCCCGGGGGCTGGTAAGAGCTCGTTTATAGAGGCGTTTGGCGTTTATTTGATAGAAGAGCATAAAAAAAAATTAGCCGTGCTTGCCATAGACCCCACAAGCCAGCGTACAAAAGGCAGTATTTTAGGCGATAAAACCAGAATGAATGAACTCTCTTCAAGAGAAGAGGCTTTTATTCGTCCTTCGCCATCCGGTGCATCTCTGGGTGGCGTGGCACAAAAAACACGGGAATCCATACTCCTGTGCGAGGCGGCGGGCTATTCGGTAATTTTAATAGAAACGGTTGGAGTTGGGCAAAGCGAAACCGCTGTGCATGAGATGACGGACTTCTTTTTGCTCTTAATGCTTGCAGGCGCAGGCGATGAATTGCAAGGCATAAAGCGTGGCATAATGGAAATGTGCGATGGCATGGCAATCACAAAATGCGATGGGCAAAATGTTACAAAGGCCCTTGCCGCCCGTTCAGAATATCAAAGCGCGCTTCATCTGTTTCCGGCAACTCCCTACAAGTGGGAGCCTCGTGTTATAGCAACATCTTCCGTTACCAAAGAGGGCTTGCCAGATGTTTGGAAAATGATCGCGGAGTTTGAAAGCCTTGTTAAGCAAAATGCTTGGTTTTTCCAAAACAGAAAAGAGCAGCAAAAAAACTGGATGGAAAGCAGCATTCACAATGCTCTTTTGCTTGACTTTTACAATCACCCTGCCATAAAAAAAGAATTACCGCTGGCAAAGAACGCCGTTCTTGAAGGCAAAGAAAGCCCCTTTGCGGCGGCAGCAAGGTTGTTGAAATTATTTGCAGGGGCTACTTCAAATAACTGAGCGGCGGCCATCTTGGATTTTTAGAAGACATATCCACCATATAAAATTGCTTGCTCAAATAACCGTAATCCATATCGAACAAACGAAGAACATAGCGGGCAATCCATTGACCGAGTTTTAGCACAACTATTTTGCGGCGCAAACGGCCTTGGCAATCGCGGTTGAGAATATCCGGCAAGGTATTTGTGGTCATTATCTCATCTATAAAATGGCTGTTCAGTTTTTCGCGTGCTTCATGGCTTGAATAAAAATGCGTTACCCCAAAGCAAATTCTGCGCGGGTTGGCCTTTTCTTTTAAGTATTCGCAGCATTGAACAATGGTGGAACCGGTGCGAACCATATCGTCTAGAATTATTACATCCTTGCCTGTAAGGTAGCTGATATCAACCTCGCTTGCAGGGTTTAACGCCATGCTCACTTCACGCTCGCCGGTGCGTTTTTTGTCCAGAATTATGCGTTTGCATTCGGGGAGGTCAAGGGTACTGCACACTCTATTTCCAAAAGGTGCCGCGCCCTTATCCGGAGAAACTATAACCAGATTATCACCATCCTTGCCTGTTTGCAAAAAATCCGAAGTCTTGATGTAATGAGCATAAATTTCCGCAGGAATAAGATTGTGAAAATCACCTTCAAAAATTTCTCTGAAAAGATTTTCCACCTTTAAGGAATGGTTATGGACGGTAATCACAGTATCTACGCCGGCTTCTTTTAAAAGTTTTGCGTAGAGCAAGGAGGTGAAAGCCTGCCCGTCAAACTTTTTTAAATCTGAAATATCTCTGTCTTTTTCAATATCGCCAAAACGGTGTGCACCGCGATCTTGGGCAGAGTAGAACAAATCCGGCTCAATTAAAACAACTCTTTTTGCACCGTTATCCTTTGCCGCTCTTGCCAAAATCATATTGCGCATGGCACAGTCGTTCCTGCTTCTGTCTGAAATTGAAACGGAACATATAATAACAACCTTACCCTCAAGGTAGCGGCCTACCCTATCCATACTGTCAATATCGGAAATATAGCGAGGGCAAAACTCGCCGTTTGCGTAAGTTTTTAGCGATACCTCGTCTGAGATGTCTCCGCGCAGCCCTAAGAACTGCGCTACATCCATAGCAAAGGAGTCGTCTGTAAAGGTGCCTGTTACAACAATACCATCTGACATAAGAGTGAAAGTAGTAAATCTAAAATCAAATGCCTATCCAAATTTTTATCCTTGTGTCTTTTGGCCTATCCAAGCCCCTTGCAACTCCAAAATTGAAGTTAAAAGGCACGGAATAAAACAGGCGATTTTCCAAATGCCAGTTTACGCCATAATTTCGCAGCCGTTTTTTTTCCTCAACAAAGCCTATTTGCGAAAAAAGCGAAAAATTAAAATTTTTCGTGGTAAAAATCCAAAATCTTTTTCTAAAATCGCTGTAAATGGGAAATTTATAGCGAACTTCTCCCAAAACCGTTCTTGTTCCCTGCCTAAAGTAGCTTTCGCTGCTTTCCAAGATGGGGTAACCTTCCATAACAAGAGGGTGCAGGTAAAAATTATCCAAAGTATCTGAGTCTGTGCTTTTCCAATTCAAAATTCCACTGCCAAAAGCCGAGAAGGAAAGTTTGCCGTATTTTTGCAATGGATTGTTGAGAGATAAATTTGCAGAAAAAGCCAATTCGTGTAAGCGGAAATTTCTGTAAATTGGAATGATAGCCCCGGCATCACTCACAGTAAAGCTCTCTGCAAAAGTCCCGGGCCTAAATAAATTTGAATTGGCAAAAGAATAAAGACCTTGTAAAGCGAATAAGCTATCTTGGGCGGTAAAACCGAGCATTAAACCCAATTGCCATCTCTTATGATAATCCCAAGAAAAGCCATCTTGGTAAAGATTAAAAGCCTGCCAATCATAAGAGGCAAATGCTGCTAAGGAATCCCCTTTTTTGAAAATGGAATAAGAAGCGGCAAATGAAGCACTGTAAAGTTCAGAAGCATATTCGCTTAAGGCAAGCGGTTCTTCGTGATCGCGCGGGTTTTCGTAGCGCACGGTATCTTTTGAGGGCGTGTTGGTTCGCATAAAAGCGAGGTTAAGGGTAATTGGGAAACTGCGGTTTTCCAAACTTGCAAATAAATCGCTTTGGCTATCTTCGCCAAATTTGCCTATTTGCTGCAAAGCAGCTATTTGGAAAAAATTTTTGTTAAGCGGGTCATTCAAACCAAATGCAAGCCCAATCTTTGGAATCTTTATCCCGGCATTAACCGCACCAAAATCCGGCGGCCTGTCATCAAAGGCAAACAAAGGCACAAGGATTGGCATCCGTGGAATGGGCAAATAATTCCGTTCCGAATTGACAAAAGATATTTCGGGGGGCAGAGACGGATAATTATCCGTCTTTACATCCGTCTTTACATCCGTCTTTACATCCTTTACATCCGTCTCTACATTCGTCATTTTATACACAGAAAATCCATCCCTGTCATACCCCACATAATACAATCCATTTGTATCTGCCACAGGTGAAAATGCACCGCCTAAAACATTTGTGATGCGTTCTATTTTTTTTGTTTGCAAATCCTTTTTGTATATGTTAAAAATTCCTGTCTCATCGCTGGAAAAATAAATGCTTTTACCGTCTAAACTCCAATTGGGATTGCGGACATCACCTGCAAATGCAATAGTATCGTTTGGCAAAATTATTTTTCGGCTTGTTCCGTCAAAAAAATTATACGCAATTTGTTTACCGTCCGGCGAGAATTTTGGGTTGAAAATATTAAATTCCTCCCCGCTTGGGGCAACGATGTCCCTGTAATCCCCCAATGTGTCTGTGCTTGCTATTGACAAATAAAACCGCGTTCCATTCTGCTCCCGCCTAGCAAATACAACTTGTTTCCCATCCGGTGAAATATCCGGATAAACCGCATCTGCGAATTTTGTGATAAAACGATTATTGCCAAGGGTATCTGCAATGGCTATGTCAAAATAAGGTTTTCCGTTTTTATCTCTGTTTTGGTAGCTTACATAAGCTAGTAGCAATCCTTCCGGTGTTTGCCTTATGCTTATCCCTTGCGAAAGATAAGGTTTTTTCAATTTGAATTTTTCAAAAGGCGTAGTGACAGTGTCTTTCAATTCAAATACTTCGCCTTCAAAAAAATCTCCGCCAAAATTTGAAAGCCCGTAAAGATTGCCATTTGCCAAAGAGATGAATTCGTTGTAAGAAGCGTCTTTTGTTATTTTTTTTCCTGCAATAGGTGTGCCAAGCGAACTACGAATTTTTTCGTAATGCTCTTTTCTGTTTTCTTTCCAATTTTTATACAATTCTTTTTCCGTAATGTTAAACTTGTTGCTCAATGCCCCGCTTAAAGTAAGGTTGGATATTTTTCCCATTTCTTTCCACAACTCCGGAATTGCATTTTCTCCGTAAGTTTCTGCAATGTAGCGAACCATGTCAAAACCTTGGGTGTATGGCCCTAACTCCGCTTCCAAAGCCTGCTCGCTAAAGTCTTCCATAAATTCCAAGGGCAAAACCTTGTTTTCCAAGAATGCGGTTCGCAAAAGCATATCTCTGTGGGTATCCCAGCGGTCAAATCCCATTCTATAGCTTTCAAACTGTGCGGTGCCTTCTGCAAACCAAAAAGGCTGTATCATAAAGGGAATGTATCCCGCATAATTCACTTGCTGCCGTTCATTGTAAAAATCCATTGCAGAAATTTGCACTCCTTGAATCCAAGGGAATGGCGTTTTGCTTCCGTTCTGCATACTTGCCAAGTGGCTAAACTCATGGGTTACCACATCTCTTAGCCATGAATGCGAGCCACGAATTTTGAAATCCCAATTTGTAAGCCCAATACGCATCATATTGTAAACGGGATTTGCCTCACCATTGCTGTAAAGAGCATTCTCAAATACCAGATTAACCTTGCTTGGCAATTTTATTTTATAGCGATTTGTAATAGTATCATAAACACTTTCTGCAATTTCGGTTGCCCGTGCCGCCCGTTCTCTATGCTCTGCAGGGTAGTGCGCCAAAAAATGCTCCGTCTCTGCGCTTTTCCAATTTATACCACTTTGGTTGCCGTAAAATGCGGCAAAAGCGAGGGCAGGGGCAATAAGGAGGGAGAAAAATTTCATTTGTGCAAGGAGCCTAGCAGTAGTTGTTATATAACATACTCCGCAAGTTTTACAGATTCTAACGTCTCTATGAGTTTACTCGCTTTGATTTTTAATTGAATATTATTTCCAGGATGTTTAATATTCGTTTTTTGATATTTGCTCCTTAAAGAACCATTGCCGCCTTTTCTTTGGAATGATATACAACCACCTATATTAAAGCCACCTTTAGTAAAAACTATATCCGTAGGTAAACTGCTTAAAATCTCTTTTATAGCGTATATTTTTACTATTTGAGTATCTCTATTATAAAGTACAAGAATTTCTCTGTTCGGATGTTCCGAAAATCCCCATCTTAAAAGTTTTTTCACATTGGCTCTAAAGAAATTACCCCATTTTTCTTGTTGTTTTTCTGAAAATAATGGATTTTTTGTGTTTTTAGACTTAGTGACAACAATATTTTCTAAATCTTGTTTATCGCAAGAATTAAGGCAAAAAATCTCGCAAAACCTAGATACAGTTGTCCTTGCTAATTGATTAAAGCCTATTTTAAATCCTTTCACATTCGCATCAATATAATGACCGCAAGTGAAATTTATTCTAACATCAGATTTTTCGCCATATATACCGCCACAAGCCGCACTCTCTAAATCGCCTTTTATGTTGAAATGGTCTCTAAGTTTTGTTATTATAGCGGGATGGTCAACTATGCTGTTTTTGATTAAAACTTCAATATTCATTCCTGCAAAAGCATTTTTGTTATTTTCGTTTCTCATAACACCTTCTTTATGCTATCGTAAACATAACCTATCATAGCAGGAACAACTGCATTTCCTAATTGTTGATAACCTTGGGTACCACTGCTCACTTTATGCTCGGTAGGGAATCCCATAACTTTTTTACATTCGTCTATTGTTAAACGTCTAATTCCTTGCTCCGTATTGTAAAGCCCTGTTCTTGCACCAACGCCACCACCATAAGCAGATTGCGTTATGGCATGACCTTTAGGGCTGTAAATCCTTTCACCTTGTCCACCCTTATTTAAAATGCCAACTCTTATAGGTTCTAATTTACATTCTAATTCATTTTCATCTTTTGTTATCTTTATATCGTCACGATTCACAATAAAACTTTTATCCACTTCTTTTTCTAAAATATCTTTTAAAAATATTGCTTTGTATTTTTCCTTTGGAGGTGAAGCTAAAGATGGTTTATCGGTTATTTTCATATCCTTTCTTAAACCAACAAAATAAACCCTTTCTCTGGCTTGTGGCACACCAAAATAAGAGGCATTTAAAATGTATTTGTCTAAATGGTATCCAATTTTTTCTAACTTCCGTTTTATTGTTTCAACTATATTACCGCCATCAATGGTTAAAATATTTTTAACATTTTCCAAAAGTAAAATATAAGGTTGGTGATGATCGGCTATTCTCTGTATTTCATAGAATAAACGACCTCTTGGGTCAGAAATGCCACCTTGCTTACCTGAGATACTAAAAGGTTGGCAAGGAAATCCTGCACATAAAATATCGTGTTTAGGTATTTTTTTTTCGGGTATTTCCGTAATATCACCACTAGGTTTTTCCCCAAAATTTTGTTTATATACTTCTTGGGCATAAGGGTCTATATCGCTTGAAAAAACGCATTCCAAACCACGTTTTTCTAAAGCTACTCTAAAACCGCCTATGCCGCAAAACAAATCAATGAACTTATAACTCATAAAACGCACCGAAACATTTACCAAATATAGTAAATAATATCATTACCTCACGGCTCTACCCCAATTTCCCTGTAAAAAAAACATTTCCTTGATCTGCTTTCCGCGCTTTTCCAATTTATGCCACTTTGGTTGCCGTAGAATGCGGCAAAAGCTAGGGTGGGAGCAATAAGGAGGAGGAAAATTTTCATTTGTGCAAGGATTCAATATAGAAAAATGCACAAAAATATTTTTCTATATTTATTTCCAATGATTTACAGGTGTAGGCTTTGTGTATGAAATTTAAGCTTGGCGAACTTTTTTGCGGACCTGGTGGCATAGGCTATGCTGCTAAAATTGCCCATATTAAAGACCCGAATTTTAAAATAATTCATGCTTGGGCAAATGATTATGACAAAGACACTTGTGCAACTTATGAACATAATGTTGCTAAGAAAAAAGGAACGGTTGTATGTTGTGATATCAGAAAATTAGACTTTAACAAATTAGAAAAAATATCTGATATAGACGCCTTGGCATTTGGTTTTCCTTGCAATGATTTTAGCATGGTTGGTGAACAAAAAGGCATGGATGGAGTCTATGGCCCATTGTATTCATACGGTATACAAGTACTGAAGAAATTTCAACCAAAATGGTTTTTAGCAGAAAATGTTGGCGGTCTTCGCAACGCAAATGATGGTAAAGCTTTTTCTGCAATACTTAACGACATGTTTTCTGCCGGATATTCCATATATCCACATCTTTACAAATTTGAAGAATATGGCGTTCCGCAGGCACGCCATAGAATTATTATTATAGGAATTCGCAGAGATCAACACATTGTATATAGGGTGCCTTCTGTAAATAAATTTAAAATTAAAACAAGCAGAAGTGCTATCGAAGACCCCCCTATTCCAATTGATGCTAAAAATAACGAGCCGACTAAGCAATCAGAAGATGTTATTGAGAGATTAAAATTTATTAGACCAGGCGAAAATGCTTTTACAGCTGATATTCCAGAAAAATATCAGCTAAGAGTAGCTGGTGCCAAAATAAGTCAAATATATCGCAGGCTTGATCCAAATAAACCTGCATATACAATTACAGGTTCGGGTGGCGGCGGAACCCATGTATACCATTGGAAAGAAAATCGTGCTTTAACAAATAGAGAGCGAGCGAGGTTACAAACATTTCCCGATGATTTTATTTTCGCAGGTTCTAAAGAAAGCGTACGCAAACAAATAGGAATGGCAGTTCCTGTAGCAGGTGTTAAAATTATATTCGAAGCAGTTCTTAAAAGTTTTGCTGGTGTTAACTACGATTATGATGAGTACAATTTATCGCCTATAATACATTCAAAACAAATTGATCTTTATAATATAAAAAACCCCCAACAAATGCTTCTTTTAGAAAAAATGCCGGAGTATAAAATAGCATGATATATACAAACTTATATGAAGAAGTTTTAATAAAACCTTGTCGAGAAGGTGCGGATACACTTAAAATTATTTCTGGATACGCAACGTCGGCAATGGCTTTTCATCATTTGGAAGAATTAAGAAAAAAACGACTTGAAGCTAATATTTCATTATTATTAGGTATGTGTCCAACAGATGGAATTTCTTTAAGTAATCACAATGGTTTTTTAAATATAATTAATTCAAATTATTCTAGTAAATTTTCATGTAGTTACATTTTTAAACTTCCATCTGTACATAGTAAAATATACATTTGGTATAGAAGAAATAAATTATATAAATCATTTATAGGCTCCGCAAACTATACGCAAAATGCTTTTTTTAAAAAACAGCGAGAAATATTATCCGAAATTAGAGATAGCAATGTTACTGATTATTACAAATTATTAGAAAAAGATTCTATTTATTGTAATAACCAAGAAATAGAATCTCTTATTCCTATTTGCAATGATAGAAATTATTATCCCAATCATCCACACGAAGAAGTGAGTAAAGATAATTCAATTCATACTAACAATCTCAAAAGAATAACATTACTAGATAAAAAAACAGGAGAAGTACAAAAGAAAGCTGGTTTGAATTGGGGGCAACGCCCCGAATATAGGAGAAATCCCAATCAAGCGTATATTCAATTACCCCCTGATGTCTATAAAAGCGATTTTTTTCCACCCAAACCACAGCATTTTACTGTAACAACCGATGACTCAAAAACCTTTATTTGCTGTCGCGCCCAAAAAACTGGAACTACTGGCGCGGCTATAGAAACGCCTCACAATAACGCTTTGTTGGGGGAGTACTTTAGAAATAGACTTGAGTTGTCTAATGGTGCACCAATATGGAAAAAAGATTTGGAACGTTATGGCAGAACAGATATTGATTTTTATAAAATTGACGATGAAAATTTTTATATGGATTTTTCAGTATAAAAATCACCTCACGGCTCCACCCCAATTTCCCTGTAAAAAATTGCTTCCTTGACCTGCTCAATGCAGCCCTGCAAGTTTTTTTCTATATCTCTGCCCCAAAAACGCAGAACTTCCCAGCCCATAAGTTTCAAATCTCTATCTGTTTCAAAATCTCGCCGTATGTTCCTGTCAATTTTTGGAAGCCAATAAGGACGGTTGCTTTTTATTCTCTCCTTGTCCTCATCCCAGTTTTTGCCGTGCCAAAATTCGCCATCGCAAAAAATGGCTATTTTATGTTTTGTCAAAGCCATATCCGGCTTGCCCGGCAATTTCTTGTAATTTTTTCTATAGCGGAATCCCGCCTTCCAGAGAGCCTTGCGAAAGATAACTTCTATAGAAGTATCTTTGCTTTTTATCAAGGACATATTCATTCCGCGCTTTCTTTTGGCAATGGTTTAGTCAAATTTCTTAAACTGTCAACAAGCAGGGAGTCTTTGGGTGGGAACATATTGCGGTAAATCATGTTGCGGCGCTCTTGCATAAAACGGCTTTCTCGCATTTCCGGATGGTGCCTGCCGGGGCTGGCTAACATCGCTACCAAATTTATTGCCTGATCTACGTTCAATTTTGCGCAGGGTTTTTTGTAATAGTGCTGAGCAGCCTCTTCGCAGCCAAAAATATTTTGACCCCACTGGGCGTAATTCAAATAAAGTTCCAAAATTCTGTCTTTGCCTAAATATTTTTCCATCAAAATGGCATAAGCAAATTCTTTGAATTTCCGTTCCCAAGAACGTTCATTTGAGAGAAACATATTTTTTGCGAGTTGCTGAGTTAGAGTACTGCCGCCAAACATGGTTTTATTGCGTTTTTGATTTGCATCCAAAGCCTCTGCAATCGCTCTCACATCAAAACCCGGGTGAAAATAAAATGCGGCATCTTCGCCGGCTATAACCGCTCTTTGCAAATACGGGCTTATGCTGTCCATTGGCACAAATCTTTGCTTGATTTCCAGCTTTGGACTTGCTCTGTGCAAATCCTTCATGAATGCACTCTGAGCAGGCTGTGAGTTTTTTAAGACTTCAACCTCGTCCAGAATGGTTTTTCCGTAAGTATAAGCTTTCCATGCGCCATAAGTGCATGCAAGGCTAAAAACTATTGAATACAAAATAAACACAAGCAAAATCAATCGAACGGCTTGGTTTAGTACCTTATAAATTATTTTCAATATTTTCAATATTTTTTGCATTATACCCCTAATTCAACGTGTAAGAAAATAATCTTCTGGATTTAATGGTTGATTGTCGTAGCGAACTTCGTAGTGCAAAACCGTCCATGGAACACTGCCGCTTTTACCGGCCAGCGCCACCGCCTGCCCCTTTTTCACAGGCTTCCCGGATTGAACCAAAACCTCTTGCAAATGAGCATATACGGTTTTTATTAGCGGTGTATGCTGAATTTCCAGTGTTGTGCCAAAACCATGCCTTCTGTTAATAACGCTTTCAACAATGCCATCCCCTGTAGCTATAACGGTATCACCCTCGCTCACAGCAAAATCCAAACCCCTGTGCGACAATTCTCTTTTGCTCATAGGATCTCGCATAAAGCCAAATTTATTGGTTATGTTTTCGTGATTTTTTATCGGGTAAAGCAAGGGCAGGCTGTTTGTGTATTGCTCATCTTGCAAAAGAGCATCCCGCATATTTTTAAATGTTTCCAGTGTTTTTTTTAAGTGGTCAAAATCTGCAGAGCGTTTGTCTTCTTTTTGTTTTTTTGCAATCGCTTTTTTTTCAATTTCTTCTGTGCTGCTGGAAAGCCCTGCCAATAAATTCATTTTCTCTCTTAGGTTATGGCCGCTTTCTATTTGCAAGTTTGCCTCAGAAATCTGCTTTTCCAATTTATTTGCCACCAGTTGCATTGACTTCTGCTCTTTTGCTATTTCAAAAACGCGAAAGTTTTTAAGGTTAATAATATTATCCGGCAGCCATAATGCAAAGCCCAAAACTATTATTACAAGCCCAACAAGCCACTCCCCTAAGACCCTAAGCGGAATATCATAAGAGCGCGGCTTATCCGTGCCTTTGGAATAAATTTGTATCTGTATTTTCCTGCGTTTACGAGGCATTTAAAGAATATACAATTTTAGCGACCCCTTATTACGCCTATCCGCATCCATTTTTCCTTGCGTTTACCGCTTTCAAATTTCACGGTTAACCTCGCGCTGTAAATATCGCTGCCCAAATTGGAAAAATCCATGCCTTCTATTTGGTTAGAACCATAGTTCACATTGGAAAAATCACGCTTGAATACCCTAAAACCTGTTATATCAAAAATTTCCAAGGTTGCGCTTGTGGCGTAGTTCTCTATTCTAAAACGCATTGAAGCTTTGCCCGTGCGAATTGGATTTGGGTAAATGAAAAATTCCGAGATCTCGTCTTTATAGGTTGGACTTTTAGCCCCTCCTTGGAATTCCTTTGCTTTTGGCAAATAAAATGCTTTTATGGAATCCCTATGCAAAGCGAACAAATAGATGGAATCATTGGATTGCTTGGTAAGAAGCTTCATGGGTGGCGGGATAGTGTGAATGTCTTTTTCGTAAAAGAAAGTGCCGGCTGCTATTGGGAATTCCCCTTGCAAGAGTTTTCCATCGCTGTTTACCGCCAAAATTAAACCGTTATTTGTTGGAACAAGGATTTCACGGGAACCATCGCCGTCTATGTCTATTGAGAGCGGTTTTGAGTGGAAGTTTGTCAGTGGTTCTCCGTTTGAGAGAATGGAGGGGAACTTTGGCAAAGGAATTCCGTTTGAGTCCACAATGTATAAGCGGTTATTGCCCAAGAATATAGTTTCCTTGTTTATTCCCTCGTTGAGGGGGCAAAATGTTTCTTTGCCAAGGTCGTAGCTTTTGTTTAGGTAAGGCGGCTTTGGGGATTCTTGGCATTCGGGAAATTCCTCTTTTGCAGGTAAGTTTTCCATTGAAATAGGCTTAACCAATTCTCCTATCCATTCTATTTTAATTGGGATGTTTAAGGCTTGCCACGTTGTTACGCTATCCCCGGTAAAGCGGTTATAGCTTCCTTCTTTTGTGCTGTTTGCAGGGAGCCTTGCCGTTATTTCTATGCCGGAATATCCGCCAAAAGTAGAAGCGGTATTTGCATAGCCGGCAGGGCTTATTGAAAACACCGTATCTTTGGATTTAAATCTTTTGTGCGGAATTAAGTCGCTGCCGGAGCCAAAATCAAAATCACTTTCTCCATTTGCCGCCTTGAACTCTTTGCCTAGGCCCAAAACCCCGTCTGCTTCAATCAATGCTATGCCAAATTGATGGTCTCTAAAGGTGTCCCCACCCCAAGCATTTACCGCTGCTCCAAAACTGGAATCAAGCATAGCCTTTATAAACCACTCGTTTATGTGCCATGCTACAATGCCGCTTGCAGGGAGGGCAGTATCTATGCTGGCTTTGCCTTCGCACATTCTTTGCCTATTTTCCAGCAAAATATATTCATTGGAATTTATAGGAACTTTCACTATTTGCGGGGAAGCGCCGCACAATTCCGCACAACTCACCGAGCAAATAGAAATAGCAGTATCTTTGCCTACGCCAAGCTCAAAGGGCTTGTCCCATCCTGCTTTAATTCTAAGCCACGCGCTTGGCAAACTTGGGAAAAATCCATTCCCGGCATTGTACCCCGCAAAATCCATTCCGTCAAAATAACCCAGCCTAGAAAAGCCTTTCACCACATCAAAGGTATATGGCAAACCCAGTTCCCGCCCTATTTGGCTGGTGATTGTCCCTTCTATCCCCCAATTCAAGCCATCTTGTTCTGCGGTCTCGCTTGTTACAATTACGGATTTTATGCTGTCTGTTGTTGAAACTTCAAAGCCTCTCCAAAAATCCCCCCATGAGGTATCTATATAAGCATCTATAAAATCCCCGGGCGTATTTGCACCGCGAGTTCCCATAGTGCCGCCATCTATAAGGCGCGAATGCCCGGCATGGGCAATTAAAATTACCCTTTTCCCGGAATTGGCAGGCCTAATATCTTCTTTTGCTTTTCTCAAAACATCGTTTACAAACCTAGCATAATCGGCAGTGCGAACGGAATCAAATTCCTCCATTTTTTCGCCTTTTTTACGGCTTGTGCGGTTATAACTGATCATCGATGAATCTAATGTGTAAATTTCCGGATAAATTCTGGGATAAATATTAACTTTGCCACCGCTTGCTTTTTCAAAATAGTTCTTGGCAAAATTTATATGCCTTTCCCAATACGCATCTGTTTTGGTAGAATCTGCAAAGTGCCCCCGCCCCGTTGTAAGGGAATTATCCGGATTTTCTTCTTTGAATTGAACTTTTAAAACATGAATTTCAAGATTTTCTGCTGCAAGACTCACAGCGATTAAAAACAAAAAAGGCAAAAAACGCATTAGGTTTATCCCATTGTTTTTTGGTCTTCGTCTCTTTCTGATGAACTTAGGACCTGATCTAAGGTTGTTATGCCGGCAAGTGCCTTTTCCATGCCGTCCATACGTAAAGTACTCATACCTTGCGCAACGCATATCCTTTTTATTTCATCACCGCTGGATCTTTTAAGAATCAGATTGCGAACATCCTCGTTTGGCACCAAAAATTCAAAAAGCCCAAGACGCCCTTTAAAACCGGTGGAATCGCATCTGGGGCAGCCTTTGCCGCGGTAGAATTTCACATCTTCCGGAATGCCGAGATCCTTTCTGAGTTCGGGGTCTATGGTGGTATCTTCTTCCTTGCAGCCGGGGCAAATTTTGCGTACAAGGCGCTGGGCTAAAACTCCCTTTATGGCAGTTGCAACTAAAAAGGGTTCTAAGCCCATTTCCAGCAAACGGGGGAAGGCTCCGGCGGCATCGTTGGTGTGCAAGGTGCTGAACACCAAATGGCCTGTTAAAGCGCTCTCTATAGCCATGCCTGCGGTTTCTTTATCGCGCATTTCACCTACGAGTATCACATCAGGATCTTGGCGAAGAATTGCCCTTATGCCTGCAGCAAATGTAAAGCCGGCGGCATTGTTTATTTGCCCTTGATTTACGCCGTCTATGTTCATTTCCACGGGGTCTTCCATGGTGGTTATATTGATTGTGTTATCCAGAATTCTGCGTATTGAGGCGTAAAGGGTTGTTGATTTTCCGGAACCGGTTGGGCCGGTCACAAGCATAATACCGTTTGGTAGGTTAATTGTATAATCTATTTGCTTAAACACCGCAGGTCTAAAGCCCATCTGGTCAAGGTCAACTTGGCCGGATGATGGGTCCAAAATACGCATTACTATTTTTTCCATCACGCCTCTTTTGCGTAAGGCAATGGGAAAGGAGCTTACACGCAAATCAACTTCTTTGCCACGGAAGCGAACGGTAAAGCGGCCGTCAAGAGGCTTGCGTTTTTCTGCTATATCCATGCGTGCTAAGAGTTTTACCCTAGATAATATTTGCGGCATTAAGCGAGCCGGTATGGGAGGCATTACCGCTAAATCGCCGTCCACGCGTATGCGGAGTTTTAAGAAAGTTTCTTGCGGTTCAAGGTGAATATCAGAGGCTTTGCGTGCTATGGCGTCTTGAACTATGGAGTTAACCAATTTTACAACCTGTTGGCCTTCTTCATCTGAGAGTTGTTCTTCTTGGGCGGCTTCCTCTTTTTTGTCCACGGTTTGCAGGCCTTCGTCTTCGCTAAGGCGGGCGAGTTCCCGCATTGCGTCTCCGCCGGAGGAGCCGATATAAAGCCTGTTTATGGCTTCTATTATATCCCTTTCGTGTGCCATTACCGGGGTTACTTCCATTTGAACCTTGAACCTGATATGGTCTAGGGTTCTTTGGTTGCTTGGGTCGTGCATCACAAGGGTTAAAACTTTGTCTTTTACGCCAAGCGGTATTACCTTGTAAGAGCGGCAAAAATCTTCCGGCAAAAGCTGCAAAATTTCTTGCGGGACGTTTGCATCTCCAAGGTTCACGGTTGGGATTTCTAATTGCGCGGAGAGTATTTCTATTAGGCGTTCTTCGGTCATAAAACCGAGTTGCATTAGCATTTTGCCAAGCCTAAGCCCTGTCTTCTTTTGTTCTTCAAGTGCTCTATCGCGTTGTTCTACGGTTATGTAATTTCTTTCTACAAGCAATTCACCTATGCGTTTGTGTTCTTTTGCTTGGAGTTGTTCGCCGAGTATAAAAGCCAGCCTGTCTTCGCTTATAAAGCCAAGCCGTATGAGTATTTTGCTTAAATGAAGCCCTGTGCGTTTTTGCTCGCCCACTGCGTGGGCGAGCTGATCTTCATCTATAAGGCCTTTTTGTAGTAAAAGTTGACCAATTTGTAATTTAGAGGCAGGCATATTTTATCAATCTACTTTACCTTCCAAACCTTTACTTCTATCGTTGTGTTGCCATCTTTCAACATTGGTTCTGTAACGGCATATACAAGGAAACAATTGGAATTCCATTCCGTTGCACCGGATGTACGAACCATATAATATTGTTCCTTGGCATAAGGAATTTCAGATTCGCCCGAATCGTTTGGTGATGCGGGAGTAAAACCCTTTGTGCTCTTTGGATCAGACACGTCAGCAAGAAATACTCTACCCTTGGAAGGAGAGACATATTGAGCTCTCTCTCTATCAAAACGTTCTATTATGTTTATGCCACTATTGGCTACCAAGAATTCTTCACTTGTAACCTTAAAATAAATATCCGCGTCTGATGTACTCTCTGTAAGCTGTTCGGCACTTAATTTAATGCCTTTGTTACCTTGTGAAGTATTCAACTTAACGATTTTTTGACCGCCGCTGAAAGTCACTTCTTCGAGTTCTTTGTCAATCACCTCTACTATAGAAGAGCTGGAACTCTGTTCGTCGCTGGAAGAACTAGGAACAAAGCATATTTCCTCAGGTATATAATATTCATCGTTTTTCGTCACTTTAGTTGTATCAGCTTCTAAACGTGCCATAAGTTCAAAGACTAATTTCCTGCCGGGTGCATCGCAATAGTTTTTAAGTGTTAATGTTTTATCACTCGTGGCAGTATTGAACGAATAAGATCTTCCATAGGTGACATTGGGATCATTTATAATTGTACCATTAACCTTAACCTCAACTCTCTTAAGATTTTCATCTGCATCCTTCGTAGCAACTTGAACGTTTATGTCTAGGTAACGACCATCAGGTAGTATGTCAAATACAAGCGAGTTTTCATCTATGGAACCATCACCTTTTGATTCCGATGAGGGAATGTAGGCCGATGAGTTTGGTCTGCCTGAGCCTGAACTTTTAGGCCCGTCATCGCCACCATCATCGCCACAAGCGGCTAAACCCAAGAAAAGGAGGAAAACCCCCAGAGAGCAAAGAATTGAGAACAAACGATTCATAATATACCTCTAGGGTAAATATACATTTTTTTTTAAGAGCGGGTCACATTTTCAGGCTTTTATCTTCCCCTGATACTTGGCACTTTTCCCTAATTGCTCCTCTATACGTAGCAACTGGTTGTATTTACATACGCGGTCTGTGCGGGAAAGCGAACCTGTTTTGATTTGCCCTGCACCTGTGCCAACGGCAAGGTCTGCTATAAAGGAATCCTCGGTTTCTCCGCTGCGGTGGCTTGCAATTACCCCGTAACCTGCTTTTTGAGCCATTTTGATGGCTTCCAAGGTCTCGCTAACGGTGCCAATTTGATTTACCTTTATAAGAATTGCGTTTGCGGCTTTCATTTTTATGCCTTTTGCCAAACGTTCCGGGTTTGTTACAAAGAAATCATCGCCAACCAGCTGTGTTTTTTTGCCGAGTTCTGCGGTAAATCCAACATAACCTTCCCAATCGTTTTGGTCTAAACCGTCTTCTATTGAAATAATGGGGTATTTTTTTATCCAAGAAGCGTATTTTGCAACCATCTCTTTGGCTGTGTAAAGCTTGCCGGGTTCTGATTTCCAGAATTTATAACCTTTGCGGCCACCCTCGTCAAAAAGTTCTGAAGAGGCACAGTCTAAGGCTATGGCAATTTGAGAACCGGGTTTGTAGCCGGCATCTTTAATGGCTTTCATTATGTATTCCAAAGCCTCGTCGTTGGTGAGGTTTGGTGCAAAGCCGCCTTCGTCGCCAACGGAGGTTGCCTGTTTGTCTTTTTTGAGCAGGCTTTTTAGAACATGGAAAATCTCGGTAATCCAGCGCAAGCCCTCTGAGAAGGATTTTGCGCCTACAGGCATAACCATAAATTCCTGGAAATCGATTTTATTATCTGCGTGTTTGCCGCCGTTTACAATGTTTGCCATTGGGGTAGGCAGCACGAATTTTTTATTGTTGTGCAGTTTGCCTATGTATTTCCAAAGCGGTATTTTGCTGGCGTTTGCACCTGCAACGGTAATAGCCATAGATGCACCTAGGATAGCGTTTGCACCTAGCTTGCTCTTGTTTTTTGTGCCGTCTAGTTTAATCATTGCATTATCTAGGGCTTTTTGGTCAAGGGGGTTTTTGCCTTTGAGCAATTTAGCTATTGGGCCATTAACCGAAGCTACTGCCTTTAGCACGCCTTTGCCTTGATACACCTTTTTGTTTCCATCACGAAGTTCGCAGGCTTCGTACTCACCGGTGCTGGCTCCGCTTGGAACTGCTGCACGGGCTACAAAGCCGGTATCTAAGGTGATTTCAACTTCTACAGTTGGGTTGCCGCGTGAATCTAGAATCTGACGGCCAACTACATTTTTGATCTTTGCCATTTTGACAACTCCTTTTTGATTTTACTGGGGTAACATAGAAATATTTTCTACCTTATTGCAAAATGTCCACACATACTCCATTGCCTCCGGGTTTTAAGTTGCCGCCGCTTTCCAGTGGCACGGAGGAGTTTTTTGTAAATATGGGGCCTCAGCATCCCAGCACGCATGGTGCTTTGCGTTTGGTTTTGCGTTTAGACGGTGAAACCATAGTTGAAGTTGTGCCGCACATGGGCTACATACACAGGGGTTTAGAGAAGCAAGCAGAAAACGAGGATTATGTTCACTACATCCCTTTAACAGACAGGCAAGATTATTTAATTTCTCATCAGAACAATCATTGTGTGTGCATGGCAATAGAAAAGGCTATGGGCATAGGTGTTCCGGAGCGTGGAGAATATATAAGGGTAATGCTTTGCGAGCTTAACCGCATAGCTTCGCATTTGGTTTTTTACGCGTGTTTTGGCGGTGATTTAGGTGGGCAAACCGCATTGCTTTATGGCTTTAAGGAACGCGAGATGATTCACGATATTTTTGAAGAGGTATGCGGGCAGCGGCTCACCATGAATTATTTTAGGCCAGGCGGTTCTTCCAAAGATGTGCCGGAGACCTTCATCCCTAGGGTCAAGGCATTTTTGGAGCATCTCAAACCCACCTTACGCGACTACGAAACTCTTCTTTCCAAAAATATCATTGTGCTGTTCCGTTCGCAAGGCATTGGGGTTCTTTCTAAGAACAGGGCAGCAGCCCTGGGATGTTCCGGCCCTGTGTTAAGGGCAAGCGGTATTAGCTACGATGTTCGCAAGAATGATCCTTATTCAATTTACAGTTCTTTGGATTTTAATGTTCCAACTGCCACGAGCGGTGATTGTTATGCACGTTATGTTGTTCGCATGCAAGAGATTTATGAGTCCATAAAAATTTTGGAGCAGTGCATAGCACGTTTCCCGGAAGGCCCTTACCGTTCTGCGCCAAAGCCTGTTTATAAGTTGCCTAAGGGCAGTTATTATGTTCAAACAGAGAGTGCAAAAGGCATTTACGGTACGTATATAGTAGCAGAGCAAGGAGACAAACCATACCGCATTCACACCCGCAGCCCCAGTTTTGCAAATATGTTTGCCTTAAACGAAATGAGCAAGGGCCACAAAGTTTCCGATTTAGTAACAATAATGGCAACATTAGACCCTGTGATACCAGAGATAGATAGGTAAATGCAGAACAGGAAAGGATTAGCGGAGAATCTCCAAGCGATTTGCTTATAGCACCGGCTTGGAGCGGCAACAGAGTTGCTATTCAGCAGCAGGTGCAACAGTTTCTGCAGGAACCGGAGTTATTGCCGCAGGCACAGCAGCCTCCGGAGCAGGCACGGTAGCTTCAGGAGCAGGGCTTATGGGACCGGCTTCTTCTTTGGCACGCTCTGCGGCTCGCCTTTCTGATTCTTGCTGCCTATAGCGGTAATCTTCCCATGGGCTTCTTGTTGAGGCAGAGTCCCCTGTGGGGCCTATTTGCTTTTGCGGCCATGTGTATTTGCCTTTTAGGCTGTTATAGGCATTATCAAATTCTTTAGAAGAACTGGTTATTCTTTGTTCTTGAGAAACACTAGTGTTATAACCGGAAATTGGGTCTATAACTAGGTTCCCGCTTAAATCCCGGACAAGGGTTCTTTTATCCGGCCCGTCTGATACCATAGCTTGGACAACCGTATTTTTGAGCACTTTTATTTGCATAACGTTCCTTCTGCTGCCCCATACCTCGGTTGCATTCGCTAAACCGGGCTTTACTTCGGCTGCTTTGCCCCAGGTTTTGAAGAAAGTTGTGCTATCATAAACGGCTGCCGCATACATTGTGGGTCTATAATTGTAATAGTAAATGCCCGTATCGCCGCTAATTTCCACTAGGGTTGGGCGCCCGGCTTTTACCATCCATTCGTCCATAGGAGTGCCTATTAGAGCTATCACATCACGCTCGTCTATCCAATTTTCCTTTAGGCCTACTTGTGTTGTGGAGCAAGCGAAGAAAAATATTGCCGTTAAACAGCCGCAAAAAGCATATTTAAATTTGTTCATAGCGGGAATATAGAAAATTTAACTCAGCAATAACTGCTGCGCCCTGTTTATCAGGTATTTGCAATCTTCTATATCTTTATAGTCCCTTTCCAATTCGCGGTAAAATTTGCGGGCATCGCCAACTTTATCTTGGGATATAAGAATGCTTATTAGGTACACGTAGGCTTTGGCAAGGCGTAAAGTGGAGTAATTTGCCTTGTTATCCATTATTCCATAGAGCCACGCTAAGGCGGTGTACATGTGATTGTCCACATCCATCTCTCTAAGGGCAAACTTGCACATCATAAAATTGCTCACAACTATGTCAAAGCCATCTGTTGTTTGCTGGTCGCTCATGTGCTTTAAGTTAAATTCGTTTAGGAGCCAAGACAGGTAGGCCGCGCTCTTTTCCCTTGGAACCCTGAAAAATGTCATATCGCTTGCACCGCTCTGGCTCATAGCCAAGCTACGCCTCAAGGCAGCCGCATTGGAAAGCTTTGCTCTGTTTTCTTGGGTTAAGTTAGATTCATACCGACCTTCCGGGAATACTATGGTAAACCAATCCAGCCGGGTAGAAGCATAAAAGCATTTTGGGCAAACGGCAACCTGGTAGCAGGAGAAATCTATTGAGTTAGGATCTGCCTCTTCAGGTTCAAATACAGGAACTATCTCGGTTTCGCTCCATTTTTGCCTATAATAATTCTCGTCTATTATAAAGCCAGACACATTGTCAAAAGCGCAAAGCGGGCAAATCATCCTTAGAGAACGGAAGTGCCCTTTGCCCTCAGTTAACCTAAAAAAGGTTCTGTTCAAGTCTGGATTTATCTCGTGGAAATCACGCTCAAATTCCACTATTGAGGTATATACCAGAAATGTGTTTGCATTTCTTAATTGCTCCTGTACGCTCGGTGCTCCGCCAAAGAATGATATTTTGCGTTTTTCTTTGACCAACTGTTCGTAAAGATTCTTAAAGAACACTATTGCAGCGCCATCTATGCGTTCAGCGTTGCGCATATCGAAAGCCATATCTAACTTAGTGTCTTTAATTTCATCCATGAAAAACAGTTTATATTTAAGCACCTGAGCAGAGGTAAACTCTACCCCTGCATCGTAACACATATAATGCCCACGGATTCGCTTAGATAAACTCATAGTTGTAAGGAATATAGTAACTTTCCGTTACTGGCTATAGCTGTGTAACCTTCGTATATGGGGTGCAAAGGCTCTCCAGTTGCGGAAAAAAGGGATTTTTCGCCTTTTAAGGTTGAAAATGAGCCGCCGGCTTCGGCAAAAATCAGCGGGTAGGGAGCTATGTCCCAAAGCGATACCACTGGATCTATCATTATTTCTGCCCTGCCGCAAGCTACCAAGTAATAACCGTAGCAGTCTCCCCAGCCGCGGTAGAGTTTTGCATTTTTGCGGATATTGGCAAACCACTCGCCATAGCCTTTGCTTTCTATTGTGTTTATAGTGCCAGAAAGCACTAGGGCATCTTTGAGTTCGCAAACATCAGAAACTTTTACCTGAGTGCCTTCGTTTGCAAATGCTCCGTTGCCCGCTGTAGCCCAGATTTTGCTGTTCAATGCGGGTAATTGAATTAAGCCTGCAATGGGGGTTCCTTTTTTTAGAATTGCTATGAGTGTTCCAAATAGCGGAACCCCGTGAATAAAGGATTTTGTGCCATCTATGGGGTCTAGCACCCACTGGTATTCTGCGTTTGGGTTTTCTTGCCCAAATTCTTCGCCTATAAATCCAAATTCAGGTGTTTCTTTTTGTGCAAAGTTTCTCACCAATTCTTCTGCTTTTTTGTCTGCTATGGTAACCGGCGTTGCATCTGCTTTCCATTCAACATTAAAAGAAGTATTCCAATGTTTGAGGATTTCGCTCTTGGCAATATCGCCTGCTTTAAGAATTAGAGATAAAAAATCTTGTGCCATATTTTATATAATATCCTTTCCTTTTAGCCTCATATTCAATAGCAAACCTATCAAAATCATGCAGGTAATTACAAAGGAACCTCCATAAGACAAAAACGGCAAAGGCAAACCGGTTACTGGCATAAAACCTATGGTCATAGCCACGTTTACAAGGGTGTGGAAAAATAATATTGTGCATGCGCCTACTACCACCAAGTTAACAAAATTATCCGGATGCAGCCTGCATATCATTATTCCTCGCCAAAACAAAAGGAAGAACAAAACCAAAACTAAAAACGAACCCGCAAAACCAAATTGCTCACCCAGAACACTGAATATAAAGTCTGTGTGCTCTTCCGGCAAAAATGCCAGATTGGTTTGCGAACCCTCGCCAAAACCCTTGCCAAACAAACCGCCGCTTCCTATTGCCACCTGCGATTGTATAACTTGGTAGCCCTCGCCTTTTGGATCTCGCATAGGGTCTAAGAATGTTAAAATGCGGCTTCGCTGGTGGTCTTCCATAGAATTCCAAGCCATTTGGCTTACATACCCGGCACTTATGTTGAGCAGCATAGTCAAGACTATTAGCCATAATGGAAATTTGAATTTTATGGAAATAAAAAATACGCCTATAATCAACAAATTCCAATAAAGAGCAGAAATTGCAGAAAATATAACGCTTGCCGCAGGGCTTACAAATAAAAACAAGTCCACCAAACGGAAGCCTGCCCAATAAAAATGCACCAAGGTAACAGCGGTGAAAACCAAAGCCGTGCTTAAATTAGGTTGTTTTAAAACCAGCAAAAACGGAACTATGAATAGCAAGCCCGGAACCAGCAGGGTTTTTGGCTCCATAATGCTAACTCGGTGCTTTGAAAGCCAAAGAGAACTTGCAAGCAAATAGGCAACCTTGGCAAACTCGGATGGCTGAAACCTAAAACCTGCAATATCCAGCCAGCGACCCGCTCCCTTTGACACGTGCCCGGAATTCACAACCAAAAGCAGAGAGGCAAGGGCAACGGCGTATGCAATCCATGCTACGTTTTTCCAGAACTTTGCCGGCATAAAAACTACACCTGCGGCAATTATGGAACCTACTGCAAAATGAATTATCTGCTTGAACCATTCCGTTTTATACCACGGTAAATCAGTATTGCTGGTTGCAGAATACACAAGCATAATCCCTATTGATATAAGAGCGAATAGAGAACCCATAAAAAGCCAGTCTAGTTTTTTCATTTTGTTTCCACCTGCAAAGTATCCGGGTAAAAATATGCTTTCAAAATTTTCTGTGCTATGGGAGCAGCCATTGCGCCACCACCGCCGGCATTTTCCAAAACCACGCCCACGGCTATTTCTGGATTGTCAAGAGGTGCTACTGCGGCAAACCATGCGTGCGTTTTTTCTCCGTGCGGATTTTCTGCGCTGCCTGTTTTGCCACCAACTCTAATGCCGGGAACAATAGCACGGCGCCCTGTGCCGTACGGAGAGTTTACAACCTCATCAAGGCCTTTAAGCACAATTTTTCTGGTATGTTCTAAAACTTGCCCTTCGGCTACTTTTTCCCGTTTGAATTTTATTAACACTTCGCCATCCGGGCTTGTTATCTCTTTCAAAAAATGCGGCTTATACACACCATTGCCCCAAGCTAATGCACCTACCATTGCTGTTTGTTGCAAAGGGGTAACCAAAAGCGCTCCTTGCCCTATGGCAATATTCAAAATTTCGCCGGCGCTCCATTTCCAGCCCCTTCTTTCAAACCATTTTTCATAAGTAGCAGAGTCTATCAAAAGCCCGGAACGCTCGCCCGGAATGTCCACGCCAAGTGCAGAACCCAAGCCAAAACGCTTGCCCATATCGCTGATTCTCCTGCTGCCCACATCCAAACCGGCTTGGTAAAAAAACACATCGCAAGATTCCCTTAATGCTCCAACAACGTTCAGCACTCCATGCCCAGCGGCACGCCAGCATTTTGCATATCTGCTTCCAAAGCGGAACCCGCCTAAGCAACTTTTATATCTGGTATGCTCCGTAAATACATTGTCTTCTAATCCGGCTGCCGCAGTAATTACCTTGAAAACAGATGCAGGCGGGTACACCCCGCTTATAGCGCGGTTTGTGAGCGGTTTTGCCGTATCTAAGGCAACAGATGCCCATGCTTTATGGAGTTCCCTTTTTTCCAGAGAAAATATATTTGGGTCAAGAGGGGGGCGGCTTACCATCGCGTAAATTTCCCCGTTCTGAGGATTGAGTGCTACAACGGCTCCCTTCAAATTCTCCGGTATTGCCGCCTCAGCTACCTGCTGGATTCGCCAATCAATGGTGGTAACAAGAGCATTTCCAGAAACGGGTTTTTCAAAAGGCATTCCCGCCACGGGGCCCATTTCGCGCCCCATTGCATTTACCTCTACGTGCCTTGAACCGTTTTTCCCTCTGAATTCCTTTTCATAGCTGAATTCCAAGCCTTTTTTACCTATGCGGTCTCCCATAACGTAGTGAGCGTTTTCCGGAAGTTCAAGTTCCTTTTCGGATATTTCTCCGGTGTAACCAAATATGTGAGCACCTTGCGAACCGAATGGATAATCCCTGCGCGATTCAACTAAAATTTCAATGCCGGGCAACTCCTCTGCTCGTTCTTCAAAAAGAGCTACTACCTCTGGTGCGGCATCTTCCATAAGCCGTTGATATCTGAATTTTTGCCACCTGCCCCTTTCAAAGGAAAAATGAAGAGCTGCTGAATCCAGCAGGCGTTTTCCTTTGGCGTCTGTTATTCTTAAAAGTCTGTTAAAAACGGAATCCCTATTCTCTTTGGTTTTTAATCCGTTGTATAAAAGCGATATTTGGTAAGATGGCCGGTTGCGAACCAAAACTATACCGTTGCGGTCTAAAATATAACCACGGCTCGCTTTTACATTTACCTTGCGAATGCGGTTTTCTTCTGCTTTTTTCAGGTTATTCTCAAAGTCAAAATATTGCAGTTGCAAAAGCCGCAAAATCAAAACAGAAAAAGCAATTATATTTATGCATACAAACACAATCGTTTTAAAGTTCATCTCATGCCTGATATCTTCCTGTTCGTTGGAATGTGAGAGCATCTATAACCCCGGCTGCGTGTACATCTCTATTTTCTTTTTCTTTTTAGGTGAAAATAAATAGAAGCAAACAGCCCCAATGCAAACCGTGTAAATTGCGTTAGGAGCAGAAAGTGAAATCATTGCCTGCAAAATATCATCGCCGGCTTTTCCAATGGCAAAATAATATATTATGTCTTTGAAAAAATCCGCAAGAGCAAGCACAAATATTTCAGGAAGCAAATTCAAATCTATGAAACTTTCTTCAATTTGCCCCAAGGCAAAACCTACTATGCAATAAGAAAGGGAATATGCGCCAAGCCATTCAATAGGTCCATAAACATCGCACAGCAAACCAGACATAAAACCGCAAATGCAACCGGCAAGGGTGCCATGCCTCAGGGCTACTATAACCGTTAAAATCAAAAGAAAAGAGGGTTGTGCCCCTAGTATTTCAATTTGCGGAACAAGAACCGTTTGCAAAGTTGCTGCTATGAAAAATAAAATAAAATATAGGAGAAATTTAAGCATATTATTCTTCGCTCCACACAATCCAGTCCATGTTTTTGCGAATCACAAAAACTTCTTCCAGAGATTCTATATGCTGCAATAATTGAATATCTCCATAACTCAAAACTTCGGAATTATTCTTTTCCAATTTGCTCACAACGCCAACGGGAATTCCTTTTGGATAAATACCGCCAAGCCCTGAGGTTACAAGGGTATCGCCCGGTACCAGATCTGCATAGCTGGAAACCTGAACCTGCATCTCGCCGTTATCTTTTGAAAATAGAGTTCCTAAAACTCTGGAGCGTTGAGAAATAACGGAGGTTCTTGAATTTGGGTCAGAAAGCAGTTGCACCATTGAGTGTTTTGAAAAAACTTTTGAAACCTTGCCCACCAAGCCATTGGTGGTGAATACCGGCATTCCGTAAAAAATAGAATCCGTTTCTCCGCTGTTCACCACAACTGTTGTCATATAGGTACCCGGATTATGCCCTATTATTTGGGTTAGGAAAATAGGATAGTCCCATTGGTTTTCAAAAAGCAAAAGTTTTTTTAAGCGTTCATTTTCAATGGCGTATTCCTTTATCAAATCCACTTCTAGTTTTAGCTTTCCATTCTCTTTTTTGAGCATTATATTTTCTTCGCTAAGATTACCTATACGCAATACGTATGAAGTAATGGACTGCGGCAAATAAAAAATGCTCGAAAGAAGAAAATCTGCAACGTTCTGTTTTTGCTTGACTTGAATGAACAACATGTAAAGCGAGAAAGCAACCAGCAGGGCAAATACAAGAGCGCCTCGCGCCCACTTGCATAGCTTGATTATATATCTAAAAAGCTTCATTACACCGAAGAGGCCATAAGAACTTTGCAGTTGCGGTAATAATCCAAATTTTCCAGAATGCGAGCCGTGCCTTTGCACACGCACAAGGGGGCATCGTCTATAACGCTTACGGGTAATCCTGTTTCATGGCGGAGCCTTGCATCCAAGCCTCTGAGCAAGCTTGTACCGCCTGCCATTATTATGCCTTTGTCCAGAATATCTGCAGAGAGTTCCGGGGGCGTGCTTTCCAGTGCTTTTTTAACCGCTTCAACTATTTGCAAAACGGATTCGCCCAAAGCTTCTCTTATTTCTTCGCTTTTAATGGTTATTGTGCGTGGAATGCCGGCTGCCAAGTCTCTACCCTTAACTTCCATTTCAAGTTCTTTTTCCAAGGGGAAAGCAGAGCCAACTTTCTTTTTCACGTCTTCGGCCATGGATTCGCCTATTAAAAGTCCGTGGGTGCGGCGCAGGTAGCCTACTATGGCGTTATCCATTTTATCGCCGCCAACTCGCACAGAAGATTTGCAAACCAAGCCGCCTAGCGAAATTACCGCAACTTCAGAAGTGCCGCCGCCGCAGTCTATAACCATGTGGCCGGAGGGTTCTGCAACCGGGATATTCATGCCTATAGCCGTGGCCATAGGCTCTGCAACCAAGTGAACCTCTCTTGCACCTGCGGCTCTTGTTGCATCAAGAACCGCTCTTTTTTCCACCTCTGTTATTCCGGATGGAACGCCAACCACCACCCGTGGCTTTACCAAAAATAGGGGGTATCTTTGAACTTTGCTTATAAAGTACTGTAGTAGGGATTCAACTAGGTGGTAATCCGCTATAACACCGTCTTTCATGGGGCGAACAGCTACAATTTCGTCTGGGGTGCGGCCCAGCATTTTTTTGGCTTCTGCACCTATGTAAGTAACCCTTTCGCTTTTCCTATCTACAGCAACAACGGTTGGTTCGTTGATAACTATACCCTTGCCCGAAACGTGAACCAAGGTATTGGCGGTGCCAAGATCTATACCAATGTCGCAGGAAAACAATCCAAACATGTTAAATTCCTCTTTTAAACTGGCTTATAATATAGAAATTCTCTCTTGTGCTCGCTTGATTTATGGAATTTCTCTATTATGGCTTTGTCTTGCTCGCTTGCATTGCCGTTAAGCAAAAATTCATCTATGCTACGGTAGCTAATGCCCATTTCGCTTTCGTCTGTTTGGCCGTCAAAAAGACCGGCAGAAGGGGCTTTGCTTATTATAAAATCGGGAGCTTTCAAGAAACGCAAAAATTCGTAAATCTCGGTAACCGTGAGGTCTGCTATTGGGTTAAAGTCAAATGCGCCATCGCCCCATTTTGTGAAATAGCCCATATAGCCCTCGCTTCGGTTGCCGGTTCCGGCAACAAGCCTGTTTTCGCTTGCGGCAATTGCATAGAGCGTTGCCATTCGGAGGCGTGGAGCTATATTTGCAAGGGCAATTTCGCTGAGTTGCGTTTTTTCGCCAACAACGCCTATAAACTCGTTTTTTATATTGGATAAATCCACGAGTCGCGTGGCTATGCCAAAGGTTTGCGATATGCTTTCCGCATCGTTTTTGTCTATTTCGTAGTTGCGTTTTGAGCCGCAGGGCATAATTATGCCAAGCGTATCGTTGCACGCCATTTTGCAAAGAATGCCAACAAGGGTGCAGTCTTTGCCGCCGCTGTTCCCGTAAACAATGCCCTTTGCACCCGCAGATTCCACAACGCCGCGAATAAACTCAACCCTTTGCTTTGTTTCAAGTTCGTAATTTCTCATGTTTATTCATACCTCCACGAAGACTTTTATATATGGCTATAGCAACGCAGGTAAACGGAATAGCCAACACAAATCCCAAAAATCCCAGCAATTTTCCCCAAACGGCAAGCGACAGCAAAATTAGAACAGGCGAAAGACCAAGCGCGCCGCCCATTATCCTTGGGGTTATTACCATATCTTGCAAAACTTGAACGCATACATAAATTGCGGTTATTATCAGGACTACCTGCCAAAACGCAATGCCTGTTTCCAGCGAATAAATTAACCCCAAAAATACCGCTATGGGAATACTTGCCACCTGCAAATAAGGTACCATATTCAGCACGCCTATAAAAAGCCCAAAGGTAAGCCCCATAGGAAGCCCCATTATGCTAAACGATGTGGCAAAAAGTATTCCAACTATCCCTGCTATGGAAGTTTGCGCTCTGAAATATTTGCTCATTATGCTGTCAAAAGTTTGGAAAAACCGCAAAACAATTTCCGAGTGTTCTGCCGGAATTTGAGCGGCTAATTTTTTTCTGAGATTTTCAAAATCCAAAAGCATAAATACCAAGCATAAGGCTATCATAAAAAAGCCCACAAACCACGCTAACACCCTGCCAACCCCGGAAAATACTCCCATTGCGCCAGACATAATTTTTTCCAAAAGCCCTTGCGCAATTTTAAGCACGTCCATATTCATGAGTCTATCAAAAACAACTTTGACATCTCTTTCTTCCCACAGATATTGTATTTTTGTCAAAATTCCCATGGGCATATATTCTTTCCATGCGGTGCTGTTTGCATATTTTTGCAGTAAACGCCCCAAACTCATGCCTTGTTCAATAATCATAGGGATAAAAATAAACGCCGCTCCAATACAAACTATGAGGAGTGCAAAGAGTATCAAAAGGCAGGCAACCCACCTACGCTTAACTTTTTTTTGCAAAATATTCACAAGCGGGTTAAGAATATATGCAAGCAAGAATGCCACAGCAAAGGGAGTAAGCACATCGGCTAAATAGTAAAGCAAAGCAAAGAACGCAGCAAAACCGCAAGCTGCAAACAAGAGCCGCATTTTGCGGTCTGAATTCCAATAAGGTTCTGTATTTGGGTTTTGCGGCATGGCTATGTTTGAATATAGAAAATTACACGCACAAACAGTCCAAAAACTTCTTCTTGCCCTTCCTTACCCACTTTGCACTAGGCTTCTTGGCTTTGCTTTTGTTCGCCGTGCCAGATTTTTAGTTTTGACTATGCCCTTTTGCTGGTTGATGTTTTTCAAGGAAACAAAATAAGGATAACCGCTGGTATAGGCTCTGATTTCTTTTGAAATTGCTTCTATATCCATTCTTATTTTATGGTCTTTTTCGTATTCGCTTAGCATGGTGGCTATTTCTGGTGCGGAGAAAGACATATCAACTTTGAAATTTGCCGCTATATTCCAAGGGCTGTTTATCCTTCCTTCGTAGTCTTGCAATTGGTGCGTGTAAGTTTCAATCATTTTTAGTTTAATATTATTGATGTCGCGAACACCAGCTAAAATTACGGATTGGAATGTTGGCACTATGCTTCTTTCTAAGAACCTGCTTCGTAGCACACCTAGAAACCTAAAAAATAT
>LIUI01000082.1:4782-6346 GCA_001462235.1 Fibrobacteria bacterium GUT307 | reverse complement strand
ATGCTTACGCAAATCGACAATCATCAGATTTTTATAATTTGCCTGCTTGAATTTGTTGCGAAGCCTATCAATATCCATTTTTGAGATGTCAATTTCTTTTCCGCTTTCATCAATCGTATATATCGGCGATTCTTCGGCAACCATGACACTTTGGTCAAGAAGAACTTTGACACGCTCTTTCGCTTTCTCTAATTTGTCAGGTCTTATTTGGCCATCAATAACTCCACGCAGATACAGAATTGCATCTTTGTAACGGGGATCAAATTCCATTTTGAAAATATCCGGACGCAGAGATTCATATAGGTTATCCATGGTGTTAGTAAGAACCGTAAATTCGTTGCGGATTTCATCGTTGCCAACAATAATATTTGCATAATCTCCGAACAACGACAACTTACGCAAAACATTATTTTCGGTTATGACACGGCTGAGGTCAATACTATGTTTATTGCAGAACTCCTTTGCCAAATCAATCGCTTGATTTAGCTGTTCAAGCAAAAGCTCAATTTCCTTAACAGGCATTGCACTATCATCACCTAAAGCGTAATCGGCAAGGGCGAGTTTCAGGTACTTGAACACATCAAGAAAATCGACAATAATTCCGTTCTCTTTGCCGGGGAAAACACGGTTCGCCCGTGCTATTGTCTGCATTAAAGTATGCCCTTTCATCGGCTTGTCTAAATACAGTGTGGATACCGATGGTGCGTCAAACCCAGTAAGCCACATGGCGCAAAGAAAAACAAGTGCAAGCGGATGCTCAGGGTCTTTGAAATTATCCTCAATATCCGCACCATTCTCGTCAACTTCACCCATACGCCTGCGGTGTTCGGCGATTGATAGTCCCTCTTTCTCGAACTTCGTTGCCTCCTCAGCATCTTCGCTGATAACAACAGCCATTTTTACGCTACGCATATAATTTACAAGTTCTTTAAGTCGCAAACGCTCCGCTTCGTCATGCGTTTTCGTGATGGCGGTGTTCAATTCTCTTATTTCCTCATGCCAATAACGTGACACCTTATCGTACATTTTTACTGCCGTAAATTTATCAACGGAAATCACCATACCCTTGCCACGAAATCCTCTGCGTGGGAAGTGCTCAACAATATGCCGTGCTACGGCGTCTAAGCGGCCGTCACGCTTTATGACCTCCAACAACTGAGAATAGTTATTTTCAAGTCGCTTCTGCTCCACATCGGTCAGGTTTTCGCTCTCTAAAATTTCAGCGAAGTCGCTTTCAAGAAAATCGTTTTGCAGCGCAACCTCCGGCACACGCTTTACATAATAAAGCGGGACGGTGGCATTGTCTTTAACTGATTCGGCAAAATTATATTCGCTCACATAATCACCAAACCATTGATTAGTTAGGCGTTTATTTCCGAGCAGAGGGGTTCCTGTAAATGCGATATACTGTGCATTAGGCAACCCGATACGCATATTTTCCGCTAAATCTTTATATTGCGTTCTATGTGCTTCATCTACAAATACGATTATATCGTCTCGTTCGGAAAGCACGGGATATTTTTTTCCTTTGTCGTAGCGAAATTTATGAATTAGTGTAAATAGT
>LIUI01000082.1:925-4487 GCA_001462235.1 Fibrobacteria bacterium GUT307 | reverse complement strand
CCGCTGCCTTGCGTATGCCAAAACACGCCCAATTTGCCTTTTAATTCTTTGCGATTTAGAAAAGCGTTATAGGCATTATTTACCCCTAAAAATTGATGGTTTTTTGCGATGATTTTTGCTTTGACGATACCACCTGTGCGATTATCAAATAGAATGAAATTTTCTATGTAATCGAGCAAAATATTCTTTTTGCAAAGTCCTTTTATAAAATATTCAAGGCTTATTCCATTTGTTTTTATGTTTTTGCGGTCGGGATTTTCTTTTTCGTTTTCTATTTTTAGCCATTCAAAAAAATGCTCATATCCTGCGGCAAAGCTACCGAGCCGTGTTTCCATTCCGTTGCTAAGTACGCAGATTTGATTGTAGTTAAATAGCCAGGGTATATCTTTGCGGTAATCGGTGAGATTTTTATCGTATGCGTTTTTAACGGGTATATTTGAATTTTTCAATTCAATAAATACGAGTGGCAGTCCATTGACGAAAATTATCATATCCGGCCTACGCCAGTGGACATCGCCTTTTATCCACATTTGCGTGGCTATGATGAAATCATTGTATTCGGGTTTGTTGAAATCGATTATTTGCAAAATATCATTTGTATCTTTGTCATTAAGTTTGAAAGAGACTTTTATTCCGTTGCGAATTTTTTTATAGAGTTCAAAGTTATTATCTAGCGAGTTGCCATATAGGTTGTGGCATAGATTTTCAGCGGTTCGTTTTATTATATCTTGTGGAATTTGCGGATTTAGGTCGCATAATTTGTTAAAAAGAATTTCCGGTAAGACTACTTGTTTTTTATCTGTGCGTCCAGTGCCATCTTTTAATGATTCTGCTTGTTCGGTATAGCAATCAATATGGTTATATTTACATTCTGACATCAGCAAACTTACTGCGGCTTTTTCTATCATGGCTTCGGTGATGATTTTTGGCATTTGCTATACCTCATTCTTTTTGTTTCTTAATGGCATTTAATTTTTTCATTTCCGTTATACCTATTTCCGTTAGCCTTGTAGTTTCCTGACCACTTATGTTAGATTCAATTTCTATAAACCCCAAAGCATAATAGTGAGCTCTTATTTCTAAGATTTGTTGCAGACTCAAATAATATCCAGGTTCAAGGGCCTTAAATGCATATTCTAAATATGAATTGATTATAGGTGTCATTAATCTTACTGAAATAACTTTGAATATTTCATCTAAAGTATATTCTTTGTCAAATTCGTTTGACCGATAACCATATGCCCGAGCATGGTAAGTCTCTTTGAAATGAAGTTTTATTTTTTTTCCATAAAATGCAAGTTCATCTTGATTTTTCTTTACTTCTTTCAATGTTTTATTTTCTTTCTTGAGTTTATCATTTTCTATGCGCAGATTATTTATTTGAGTTAGCAATTCGGTGTTATCTTGTGCGTCTCTTGTCCAACCAGGTCTATCACACGTTTTTTTTGCGTTATTTAATGCAGACATTACCCCGATTATTAATTCTTCATGAGAATCCCACATTTTCGCCATCCTATTGTTTCTTGCTTTTTGCTTAAAATTATCAAGTGCAGTCAAATCTTTGTCTTTTTTATCGTCATTTAATTCGGCTATGTTTTTATGTTCAAAAACGAGAATAGGAATCTCTTTAGATACCGCATAATCGTATTCCATTTCCGTATAACTTATGTTTGTAGTCTTGTTTACCGAGCCATATTTGCCACCGATTATTAAAACATAAAAATCACAATCATCTATTAGTTGTTTTATAATCGCGAATTGCTCATCATCTGCAGCATGAAAGTATTCCATACCAACAGGGATACAGTCTGATTGCAGAACAACATCAAGAACCTTTTGTCGTTCTTCTTTCAAATCCGAATAAGTTGAACTAATAAAAACAGTATATTTCTTCTCCATTTTTACACCTCCAACTTTCCGCTCATTAGGCGGGGAAGTAATAAATCACGTTGACGGGCGAAATTTTGGGATTGAAATTGCAATAACGATGATTCATTTAATATATCGCTGACAATTTTTACGAATTGAGCTAATAACTCATTCGTTGGTTTTAGAATTTTCATTCTTCGCATATCTTTTATAGGTAACTGAGGTTGTGCTGACCCGGAAGAATATAATTCAATCATCTTTTGGACAGCATCACTTCGTAATGTGATATATGTAAACTCTGCAGGAACTGTGCTTGAATCCCGTAGTATAACCATTCCAGAATTGATACGAAGAACATCATACAGAATATGTTTATTGTAAAACGCAACATTCCCGACAGTTCCACGCGTTGTGAGGACTATATCATTACGAATCAATCTGCCCTTACGTAATACCTTGTCTTTATCTTTTGTTATAAAAGCATTATTACTGAAATCAAATCCGTCTTTTGTTACGTTCCCTGCATTAAGAAATAGGCAATATCCTTCCGAGAAGAACTCATCTTGCTTGGGATAATTTACACCCCTGTCACCATCAATTATTTCTGCCAAAGAACCAAAATTAACGACTTCCCACCCTTCCGGCAACCCATTAACAAATTTCACGCCCTCATACCCAGGAAATCTAAACCGCACGAACCACTCCCGATAAAGTTCCCGTGCTGCCTTTTCCAAAAGCACAATGCGGCGGTTGTTGTTCTCAATGGCATCGTCGTAGGCGGAGAGGATAGAGGCTATGCGGGTTTGGGTGGGGAGGCCGGGTACTGTTACTTTTGCCCTATTAAAATCGTTCGTATCAACAGCAGGGTAATTAGACCCTTTTGCAACGAGGGTTAAATAATTGACAAAAGAATTTTCCGTTACAAGATAATACATAAAACGACTGTTTGAACCTTTTTTAGGGCGAAGCACAGCAAATCCAGTAGATGCTACAGCATTTTCTGGGCAGTCTTTAACGTACCAATATGCTCTTAAATTTGGTCTGACAGTCGAAAATATAGTATCTCCTGGCTTTATGGTTCTACGTGCTCTGCTCGGGGCATTGGCGAAATCATATTCTGTATATCCAATTAAACGTCCATGATCAACGGATGAAATATCTACATATTTAATCAACCCTTCGTATTTACTTGAAGAAATTACCGAAGGGTTTACTTTAACCATTTCACATAACCGTTTCTCAATCCATTCACTCATCTTTTAACCTCATTTTATACAGAAATATTAGGTTGTATAGATTTAATCTTTTCTATAAAAAACTTGTCCGAAAGATTATTTTGCTCCCATTTATCAAAGTCAATCAAAATATCATCTTTAATATATTGCGTATAATAAACAATAGATTTTATATTATTTGGCATACTTTTCAAAATATCATATAAATAATTTCTCTCAAAGTGACGTTTTTCTCTTTCTTTTTCGCATTTTTCATCAATGTTTTTCAAATCGGTTATAGAACTGCAGTTCTGTAAAACACTTGTATTTGTATTCTCGTATTCATCGTTCTTGTATTTAAGAATTTCTTGGAAATATTCAGGATCCGATTGATATAATTGATTTTTTTGCCAATTCAAACTTGCTTGCTCTAATATATATAATGACATAGCTTCACATATTGTTTCTTCAAACCATTT
>LIUI01000082.1:0-837 GCA_001462235.1 Fibrobacteria bacterium GUT307 | reverse complement strand
CATTCCTCTTTGCACATAGTTTCTTCGCTAAAAATTTTGTTAAACATCTCTAAGATAAAGCGAAATATTACTTCACCCTGATAATCTGCATCAATTAAATTCCAATTATTAATCTTAATCATTTTTATTCCTCATTTTTTCTGTAATTGTTGTGACAGTGNNACAACAATTCGCCTGCCATATTTGACTCGTCTGCTTGCTCATATTCCCACCACCTGCCGCAAATTCCCCGCAATAGTCTTTTCCAATCCGCCCGCTTCTTTATTTAGCATCGCAAGTTCATCATAAAGCGAACGCATTTCATTCTTAAATTCGTTTTCCGTCATTCCGTCATCTTCTATCACCACGCCAACATAACGTCCCGGATTAAGAGAATAATCTTGATCTATTATACCATCTTCGCCATCTAACTTTGCCGCTTTACACAGACCTATAACATCAGTGTATTTCCCTTTAGGGAAGCGTGATGTAAGCCAATCAATCTGTTCCTGCCAATACGCTTTGATTTTTACATCTTCATCGCCACTGTTTTCCGGTGCAGCCTTGAGAAAAGCACGGTATTCGTTGATAAGCACAGAGAATTCGTCCGTTCTCCCCTCATACAGCCTTGTAATAATAGCAAGATTTTTTATTTGCTCATCAGAAAACTTGCGGTGAGCACGGTCGATTTGCGTAAAAATATTTCTAGCATCAATAAACAATATTTCATCTTTCTTCGGTTTGGCATTATCAAAAAACCACAAAGTCGCAGGCAATGTTACACTTGAAAACATATTTGTAGGCAAAGTTACCATCTGGCTGATAATACCGCTTTCAACCAGTTTTTTGCGAATTTCT
>LIUI01000081.1 GCA_001462235.1 Fibrobacteria bacterium GUT307 | reverse complement strand
AAATGGCAAACGGAATTTCAGATATGCACTGCCGTAGCGACATTTATTTGGTTGAGGAGTTGATGTGAAGCGATTATTTAATGTGGGAAGAGAAATTTTCTAATATTGGTGACAAAGATATAAGAAAAGATTATTCAAAACAATTCAACTTTCCCCAGCAAAAAATCCTCCAGGCTGCAATTTGAATCTCCTATAACAAAGCCTAGTGCTTGCGGGTGTTTTTTCTTAAAATCCAAGTAGCCGCCTATATGCTTTGCCCTGCCGCTTTTTACTTCTATGGCTATGATATTTTTGCCTTTTTGCAGTACAAAATCCACTTCCTTATCCCTGTCTCGCCACCAATACACTTCAAAACCATCTTCTCTGGCTCTTGCCAATAAATACGCTCCAACTGCACTCTCAACCAAATGCCCTTTTGCTATGGTATCTTCCAAAAATCTTTTGCGGGAAGAGCCATAAGAATAAGTCATTAGAGAGGTGTCAAAGACCATAAATCTTGGGGAGCTTTGCCGGGCTTGCAATTTGTTTTCAGAAAATTTTTGCAAACCGCACATAATATTAGCCTTTGCCAAAAGCTCCAGATAGTGGGCTATTGTTACGGTGTTTCCGGCATCCTGCAATTGACCAAGAATTTTTGTGTAAGAGAGTTCCTGTGCGGAATAACTCGCTCCGAGCATAAAAAGAGCTTTCATCAAGGCTGGCTTTCTAATCTCTTCCATAAATAAAATATCCTGCGAAATGCTCGGTTCAACGATGGAATTCCCAATATAACGTGCCCATCTTTCCTCGTTTTTTCTAAAAACCGCAGCACCCGGATATCCGCCAAAATAGAGAAAATCCTCCAGCGAATAACCAAAAGCCGCTCTGCATTCCGCAAAATTCCAATGAGGGCAATAAAGCAATTCAAACCTGCCGGTAAGGGATTCCTGCATTCCCTTTTGTAAAAGCAGAGAAGAAGAGCCTGTTAAAATAACCTTAATCGGAGTCCTTTTCCGTGAATCCTCATCCCACAGCAACTTAACCATTCCCGACCATTGCGGTATCTTTTGAATTTCATCTATGACAAAGACAATTTTTCGCCTTGTCCTTTTTTGTTCTGAGCGAGCCTGTTCCCATTCGTTGCGAATCCACTCTACGGAATTCAAGCTGGGGTCGTCTGCACTTGCAAACCTGCTCCGCAAACCGCTTTCTTCCAAAGCCTGCAATACGGCAGTTGTTTTGCCGGTTTGCCTTGGCCCGGAGATAATTTGAATAAAGCGTCTGGGTTCCGCCAATCTTTCGCAAATTTGGCTAACCAGCTTTCGTCTGAATAAAGTTCCCATAGGGAATAATATACAAAATACTCAGTACGTTTTACAAATTACTCAGTATATTGAGTAAAATGTAGATTTTTGACATAGACCCGGTTAAAGCAGAGTCCATGCAATTCGGCACAGTTGAAAATATCGAAAAGGCAAAAGAAGAGTTTGAGCATTTGTCGGATAAGATTTCTTACGGGAAAGAATCACACCAAAGCAGTTGATAGTTAGGCACGGATTGTCTTACTCCCATTACTGTCGTATAAGTTTTCTCTCCAAGGTATTTTACATTACCCATAAATGGTATTTGTCTGGTTGGCCTTAACATACATTCTCCGAGATGCCCTGTATATTGTATCATCATAATTGTCCCCAAAGATATATTCTCTGCCAACACCATTTTACCGTCATTTTGAATAATCCAAGCCACAATTTGTTCGTGATTATCAAAATATCTTTTCGCAAGTTCTGAAGAAATTATACTTTTTTTCGGTAACTTTTTTATCTTACTCGTAAGTTGTTTTTCACATAAATTTGCCACCATTGATGGGTCTGCAGCCTTTACCTTTGACAGAGTATAATTTAGTGTTTCACATTTATCAATACATTCTTTCAATTTTTCCGAATTATTTGACTTTAACAATGCCGTTATTTCACTTATTCTCTGTTGATATTGTACCGAATCTTCAATATCACTGCATTTTTGTAAAAAACGGTATGTTTTTCGATGTTGAGTGCATTTATCTAAAATAAGGCTTACTTCTCCGCCATTTTCAATCAAAGCATAGATTTCATCGGTGGATTTTTGTTTAGCATCGGCAAATTCTCGTTCAATAGAATCTTGCTTTGCTTGTTCTCGTTTTTTGGTTTCTTCTTGCTTTTGTATTTGCGCAAAACTATTTTTGCCCTCTTGTAGAAACCAATCTTTCCAATATTGAAAAGATTTCACTCGTTGTTCTGAGTCATAAGGATGTTCCCAATGTTGACCTGAAGCTTCTTTTTGTTTTGTATTTGCCCAGCATTCGCATTTTTCAACAGAATACGAACATTCTTCGAAAGATTTGTCTAAATTGTTTTTATATTCCTTTTTATTCTTTTGATACTCATAATTCCCCAACAAGCCATATAAGCCAGAGCATACACTGACATTGGAATTGTTGTAATTGTTGCATTTGTTTAATATTTCCTCAGTGCAGTTTTTTGAAGAATTTTTCTTAGCCTTAGGCTTTTCTGCTGAATTAGCTTCTTCAGCACTTGAAGAACTGTCCTCAGTCTTAAACCAGTCAGCCGGGTTAAGAGAAAATTTTGTTTGGGAAAACGATTCCACAGACAATAAGCAAATTAAGGCTATTGAGATTGATTTACTGGCGTTTCCACGAATATTCATACGTTGCCCCTGCGTTTTATTTTTTCATTGTTATTCCAAAACCGCTTTTTCTATTTCTATAAGTATAAAAAGTGAATTAAGTGAATTGGAAAAATCTCCAGTCGGTTTACCTTTGCATTTTCCAATAACACTGATGTTTTTCCCTTTGTGAAGATTTTCCCAATTCATTTTTTTATGATTTTTAAATTTAATTAATATTTCATCTTCTAAAATAACAAATGGTTCTCCTTCTTTTATCTTGCCCGTAATTCCCATTTTTATAGTATTGTCAATATCGGTAATTTTACCGGTAATCCTTATATCGCTACCCTTGTATTTTTTACCTGCTGAAACAGCATTATCTTTAAAATCAGCGATTAAATCCTTTGCGGATAAATCGTATTTGTGTTTTTCCGCAAAAGCGGTGCCACAGAAGGCCAGGAATGCAATCAGCAAAAGAAATTTGCCGGTGATATTGTTTTTCATACATTACTCCTTTTGTTTGAGGTGATATTTCCAAGCGGAATTGCTTGAAATTTATACTGCCAATAATTGGCAAATTTGAGACAAATCTTGTGTAAGGCCTTGAAATATAAGGAGTTACATGGATGGGAGGGGGGTAATTGTATATAGCATTAGCAAGCATTATTTCCTTTGTG
>LIUI01000080.1 GCA_001462235.1 Fibrobacteria bacterium GUT307 | reverse complement strand
GGAAAGATAGAAAATTTCACGGCAAAGTATATCCCGCCGTGTTCAAAAATCAGCGACTATTCTCCGGCTATATTTTGCCCCAAGAAAATCAAAATTTATCGTAGCATCACGGGCTTTTATCTTGGCTTCCATTTCGTCCTGCTCTAGCTTTATACTCGCCGCCTCGATAGCAGAGTTGTCAAGGTGCCGTGCCTACACGCTTAACTACCCATTTTGCATAATCGTCGTTTTTACCATATATATTTATTTTTGACATCGGGAGGTATTGACTTTTGCGTTTTTGCAACACCTTCCTTTCCATCGCACTGGTTGCTAATGATAATCCACTAATTCAACATTTTCTGCGCAATTATTTATAAATTCAAAGCATATTCTGTATTTGTCATTTACACGAATGCTGAACTGCCCTAATCTATTGCCACTTAAAACCTCTAGATGATTGGATGATGGAATTTTTAAGTCGTCTATGTTTCGCAGTTGTTTTTTGGCTATTCTTGCATTGTAGCTTTCCTGCCAACGGATGAAAAAACCTTCAGACATTCCAAAATACTTGGTTAACAACAAGTCTAAATCCGCAGTCATCGGCTCACCGCCTTCTACGACAGCAAGCAGTCTCCAAAAAGGGACAGATATGGCATTCGCCACCTGCTCAATCGTTAGATTGTAAGGCTCTATGAATTCTTCTTTAAGAACCGTTCCAACGGTTTCTAATTCAATATACTTTTTCATCTTACTTTAATATAGAAAATCAAAGAGTGGTAGGAATCAAGACTAAAATCCCCGAAATCGCGGCTATTCGCTAGTTTCGGGGAGGTTGCCGCCTGCCTTCTTAATTTACCGGCACAAATTTCCATCTTTTTCCATCAGTACCAAGAAAAATTCGTGTCCCGTTTGTTATAGTACCGCTTTCGTAGGTAATAGCTCCTCCCGTCCTATTACAAGACAATTCAGCGGTTTTTTTATTTTTATCGACAGACATCAGCATCCACTCTTGAGAACCCTTGCTATTGTCAATAATTGTTTTTTGTTGCATATAGGTATTATAACCCACCGCATCCATGTACTTACCGCTGTTGACATTTTTGAAACGATAGTCTCCATTATTCAATTTTATAGCCTGCCATTGTTGTGATTTTTGCGAACCGGACTCCCAAAGGTGAAGGTACGCTCCGTCTGATTGTGATTGACCAACTACGTCAATGGATAATAACCCACTAGCCCCATCGCTTCTAATAAAGTATATCCCGTTGTTCTGAATGAACTCTTCTGTCGGGGGTACAGGGATTTCGCCTCTTGGGAACAGACCGTTTAGATAGGCTTGTTCATTTTCGGCTTTTTTGATGAAAGCGTTCATAATCGCATTTTTGCGTGCTGTGGTTGACGCCAGTTCCCATATCGGCAGGAGTTTGTAAATATAGGAGATTGTCTGGCCGTTTTCTATGCTTTCCCCCCATGCTTTGAGCTGAGGTGCTAACGCATCAAGCGTTGTGCCGACAATATCGGCTGTTCCGTCGCCACCACTGTAGTTTACCTTTATATTCAGACTGGATTTCATAGATTCATACTTGTTTTTTATTTCGGTACTAACAGAACCGGATACCCATGCCGACGAAAAGTCAAGTGCCGCTTTTATGTCGGCATCAGTCTTAGCCTCATCGGAATTATACAACGCGGTTATGGTTGCAAAGCCACCATTGCCGCTGACCGTGATAATGTGTGAGCCGATTGTTTCAAACAAATCTTTTGCGGCTTCCGCTTTTGCGGCATCAGTAGAAGCTTTAAGGATATTGTCAGCATACTTATCAGTGAGAGTAAACGATCTAGGTTTGAACAAATCAGCATAATCATAATCGATGAGATTAAGGGTATGTTTTTGTATCACCTTGGAATAATCATATTTGTAAAATTTCCTCTGGCTTTTTATTTGGTTACTCGAACTGTAAGAGGCAGAGACGTTAGCCGAAAGGAACGGAACGGATTTGCCGGTTCCTACCTTGGCATCGATGCTGAAGCTTGAATACACATCGCTCAGATCTTCACTGACCGTAGTAGTTTGCACTACTTCGTTGAAACGCGAGTTGTCAATATATGCACTGGTGTACTTAGTCGTATCAAGGTGCGGGGTACCTATTATCGCTTTGGAAAAAGTGGGTCCCTGAAAAAGATTGATGCCGTAACCGACAAATGTTTGCCCCCCGTTAAGCGGAAAATCGATAGGCTCAGAGTTACCGTTGTTATTTACGAGCATCCCGTCGGGGAAATACCCATCCTCAAGAAACTCAAGGTACAGCCTGTCCAGCTCATCCATGCTGCCGCCGTCGTTATTGTCGTTGCTGTCGCTGTCTCCGCAGGAGATTAAGCCTGCTATGAGTGTGAATACCGCTGTAGCTGTAATTGCCGAAAAGATTTTTCTTTTCATTGTTTATCCTCTATTGAAGGGTTATATCTCATCTTTAGAAATATAATCTAAAAGTTGACATTGTGTGGTATTGACTTTTTCGTTTTCGCAACACCTTCCTTTCCATCGGGGGCAAAGGAGTTCAGACAAAAGTGGCGGCGATGTGTATTTTTTTCTATATTAATGCAGATAGAGAAAATGAGGCGTTAAAATGACTGCAGTAGCAATGTTGATGAAAGAAGTAGAAACTCTGCCAGAAGAAGCTATGGCAGAAGCTCTTGCAAAGAGCAATGAAGATGATGGTTTGAAAATTTGGGAAGGTTTAACTTCCGGGATGAAGAATCCGTCTCATGCAAAAGACTTTAGAAAAATTTCCAGAGAAGAACTTTATGATAAGTAGTTTATAGTGAAGATATGCAACATGAGCGAGTTATAGAAAATTCATTGAGAATTATAAATCCTTTCCATCGGCAAATTAGTGTTCTGTAAAATACATATAGCGAAATACNNTGATTGATAATTTGAAAATTGCCCTCTAGGGAGGAACTAGTCCCACTCCGTCAAGCCAGCAAAAATATTTTGCATACAATTGGCTTGCCACCTCGCCCAAGCGAG
>LIUI01000079.1 GCA_001462235.1 Fibrobacteria bacterium GUT307 | reverse complement strand
CTCTCGACACTGTCGAGAGAAATTGGATGGTCTAACAATGTATTAATTATGGTGGGTGCTAAAACAGATGAGGCTCGTGAATTTTATTTGACATTAACGGCGAAAAATAACTATTCGGCACGAGAACTTGAACGGCAATTAGACACAATGCTTTTTGAAAGAACGATGGTTTCCAATAAGAAAAATAAACATCTTGTAACCAAAAATAATGCACTCTCTGTTTTAAGAGATAATTACACACTTGAATTTCTTGCTATTCCAAGCGAACATAAAGAGTTGGAATTGAGAAAAGCCATTGTTTCAAATTTAAAGGATTTTATCCTTGAATTTGGCAAAGATTTTTCTTTTGTAGGCGAAGAGTATAAATTGCAAGTTGGCAATACCGATTTTTATATAGATTTGCTTTTTTTCAATCGTGAACTGTCGTGTTTAATTGCCATAGAATTGAAAACCGGAAAATTCATGCCGGAACATTTAGGACAATTGGAATTTTATCTCGAAGCCTTAGACAGGGATATAAAGAAACCAAATGAAAATCCAAGTGTAGGTTTAGTGCTTTGCGCAACTAAAGATGATACCGTAGTGGAATATGCTTTGAATCGTAGCATTTCGCCAGCTCTTGTTGCAGATTACAAATTGCATTTGCCAGACAAAGCGTTATTGGAAAATAAATTGCGAGAATTGAGAGAATTAGCCGAGAATTAGGATTTTTTCAGCAATAGTGACATTATATGAACTAGATACACATTATTCCTACAACTTCTTCAAAAAACCACTCATTATCTCCATCATAGCTTCACCCAAACCTCCCGGACTTCCTCGCATAAAACACAATCCCAAAAACCATTGCCGGCAATATCAACGCCGCCTCAACAATCCTTATAGCAGAATGACCCTCAACAAACTGGTAAAAAATAACCGCCAAACACCAGCCCAAAACTGTTGAATACAGAGATTGCAAAATTACCAAAACCAAACCGACTTCTCTCGCTGCTACTGCAACCGCAGAAAGACAGGGCACATACAAAAGCACAAAAAGCAAAAAGGCAAATGCAGCGGCGGAACTGTTGTTAAAGGCTTTTCGCATATTATCAAATAAATATGCGTCTTCTTTTGAACTCTCAAAACCTAGCGGATTCTTTATCTTTGTGCCCAAAGCTTTTGCATTTTCTGCGATGGAAACAAAAGCCTCGCCCAGTTTTTCTACTAAGGAAAATTCTTCTTTTTGCTCCTTTTCTGCGTCCTGAGAATAAAGGGAATTCATTGTGCCTATTATGCTTTCTTTGGCAAAAAGCCCTGAAAAAAGCCCAACAGAAGCCTGCCAATTTTCTTCGCTTATCCCTATTGGAGTAAAAACGGGAACGATGGATTTTCCAACTGCCGGGAGCACGCCCGCAGAGTTGAGCATCCCCAAAATCGCTATTATCGGAATTAAAATTCTGCCGCTTTTTTTGATGAATGCTTTTAAACGAAACATTGCGTTTATAGCCGCACCTTTTATTTGCGGTGTGTGATATTGCGGGAGCTCCATTATAAACGGTGCCAAACTCCCCTTGTAAACTGTGCCTTTTAATAAAAGCCCCGTTGCAACGGCAAGCACAATGCCAATCATATACAATGCAAAAATTACATTCTGCGCATTATTTGGAAAAAATGCCGCTGTAAAGAGAATGTAAACCGGAAGCCTTGCGCCGCAACTCATAAACGGAACCATAAACACGCTTAAAATCCTGTCTCTTTTGTTTTCCAAATTTCTGGTAGCCATAATAGCCGGAACAGAACAGCCAAAGCCTATGAGCATAGGAATAAAAGCCTTGCCGGGCAAACCCATTGTACGCATCACTTTATCCATTACAAAAGCCGCCCTTGCCATATAACCGGAACTCTCCAGCAAACCTATGAAAAAGAACAGCGAAAATGTTATGGGTAAAAAAGTTGAAAGCGTTTGAATGCCTGCCCCCACCCCGTCTGCCAAAATGGATACAATAACCTCCGGTGTGTTTATGCTTGTTAAAACATGTCTCACGCCGTCCACAAAAATTGCTCCGAATGCTATGTCAAAAAAATCTATAAAAACTCCGCTTATGTGAATTGTGAGCCAAAACAGCAAATACATTACTAGCAAAAAAAGCGGTATGCCAAGAAATTTGTTCATGACTATTTTATCAATTTTATCGCTCTCGGCGTAAGTGGGGATTCCTTTTTTAACGCTTTTCGCCATGATGTTTTCTATGCGTTTGTAACGCCATTCTGCGAGGAGTTCGTCTTTGACTTCTTCATTTGCATTTTCTATTTCGCTTGGCACTGGCACAGGCTGGGGTTTATTTTCCGTTTTTAGCAATTCCGCTATTTTGTTTATGATTATGCTTTTGCTCTCGGCACGGAGCGCAGAAACCGCAACCACCGGGCTTCCCAATTCCTTTTCAAACTGCTCCAGATTTATGCCGATTAGATTTTTTTCTGCTAAGTCAATCATATTCAGCACAACGAGCATTTTAACGCCCATTTCTTGCAGAATTGTTGTTAAATATAAATTCCGTTCAATATTTGTGCTATCAATAATATTGAGCAAAAATTCCGGTTCTCCGGAAAGAAGGTAGTCCCGTGAAATCCGCTCGTCTTCGCTCCAAGCATCCAAGGCGTAAATGCCGGGCAAATCCACAAGTTTTGCATCCAAATTTTTATGTCTAATCATGCCGATTTTTTTGTCAACCGTTACGCCGGGCCAATTTCCAACTTTTTGCCGCCCCTCTGCGAGCAAATTAAAAAGTGCGCTTTTTCCGCAATTGGGATTGCCTGCAACTGCTATTGTGAGCATAAAACCCCCTCTGCCTCGTGCCTGCGCAAAGAGAGCCGGTAACCTCGGAGTTCTATTTCTATAGGGTCTCCAAAAGGGGAAGTTTTTATCAAGGTAAATTCCGTGCCAGGTGTAAGCCCCAGAGCTAGCAGCTTAAGCTTATACGCTCTATCTATGCCTTGGGCATATCGCTCAACAACCGCTTTATCCCCCGGATTTAGCGAAATTATCCTATTCATAACGAACGCTCCAATATTGAGATTGAGACATAATCTCAAATATAGAAAATTTTTTGGAGCTTGTCAAGGGGGATTTTTTGTTTTTTATTTTCTATATTAACATCTTATGCGTTTCATTATTTGCATGCTTTCGTTCTCTTTATTGTTTGCGGCAGAGCGAGTGCCTACTATTTCTGTTTTGAAATTTACAGATAACAATCAAGGAGCTGCAAGTCAAAGCTATGGAAATGTTGTGGCCGTAATGTTTGGCACGCATTTGCGAAACGAAACCAATTTTGTTGTTCTTGAGCCGGGTAGCACGCAAAAAGCCGGTGTTTTGCTCACAGGTGAGGTTTCCGTTGTTGGTTCGTTTATTCAAATTGACGCAAAACTCATTTCCTCCGGCTCCGGTGAGGTTGTAGTCGCGGAATTTGCGCAAGTTGGCTCGCAGGCAGAGCTACGCACCGCTATTTCCAGACTTGCCAAAACAATAGAAGACAAATATTTGCGGCAATGGATGGGCGGCTTGCAAATTACGGTTTTGCCAACAGAAGGCGAGGTATATTTAAATGAGCAATTCGTGGGAAAATCCAGCGTGGAAAGGCCACTCCGCTTAGACAATCTGCTGGAAGGCAAACACGTCTTGCGAGTGCTTGCCGGTGGCTATCAAAAACAAGAGCAAAATGTGCAAATTCAACCAAGAACGGTGCAAAATATTCAAGTATCTCTCCAGAGCTTGCCGGGTAGCCTTAGCGTAGAAAGCGAACCTTCTCAAGCAACAATAATAATAAACGGCAAAACAATGGGCAAAACTCCGTATAAGCTAGACACTATAGCACAAGGTAACTACAACATAGAGCTTCAATCGGAAAATTTCAAACCTTTTAATAAATCAGTTAAAATACAATCCGGGCAACTCTCTGAGCTAAAAGCAGTAATGGAAGTTATACCCGGACAATTGCTTGTACAAAGCGTCCCTACAGCAGCACAGGTTTTCTTGGGAGCAGATTTTATGGGAAACACGCCGCTTCTTTTGGAAAACATAAAGCCGGGTACCACAAATATGACCGTAAAATTAAACGGATACAGTGACTATAAAGAAGATGTTCAAATTTTGCCAGGTAAAAAAATAGAACTAAATGCAAGCATGAGCCGCCAAACAGGAAAATTGACCGTAGTATCCGGACAGCACGGGCTTTCTGTGCAGATAGATGGAGAAACTAAAATGTCTTTTGAAGCACCGTTTCACAAGCAAACATTAAATGCAGGAGAATATAAAATAACTATTTCCAAGCCTCAGTATTATGACGTTGTTTATTTAGTTTACATAAAACCAGACGAAGAGTTCCGCTTAGAAACGGAATTAGTCCTTAAACCGGGGCGTATATCTTTTGTCAATACCGGCGACACTCCAACGGATGTTTTTATAAACAAAGAATATAAAGGAAAGGCAAGCGGAATGAGTTTGGAGCTTCCGCAAGGCGAGCATGAAATTATCTTGCGAAATTGGTTCAATGAAAAGCAATGGAAAATTCAGGTTCAAGCAGATAAAACCGAAGAAATTTCTTTGGAAGAGTTTGTGCAAAATTCATCTTTCTCATGGTGGGGTGCTATTGGTGCAGTGCTAATTGCCATACCTATTTATTTTGCGGGTGTAAAGTGAGAATTTTTCTGCTAATACTTGTATTGTTTGCTTCGCAGGCTCTTTGCTCGCGTTTAACTTATTATGGCCCTAGCGGCTATGCTTTTGTGCCAAACGGCTTTGTGGCTAGTGATCGGAAATATGCAGGTTTTACAGGCGGTGAACTAGTGAGTTTGCAGAATGTGAGGTTATATCCAAAATATTTAGCATTCAAAACTTCCCTTTTTGATAATAAGCTTGAAATCTCGCTCTCTTCCGTATATTCTTTTGTAGGGGAAGATGGCTACAAACCCCAGAAAATGGCAGACGGTTTGTTGCCTGTTATTCCCGCTGTGAAATGGAGCATTGCAGATGAAAGCGGTGATATTGTTCGCATTGGTTATTCTGTTGGCGCAATGGCTACTTATGGAGTTTATTTTGGTGCAACAACGCAATTTTTTAAACTTCCTATTTTGCAACCGGAACTTACGCTTGCTGTTAGTTTGTGGTCCGAGCGAGGCTATGGAATGCTTGGAACTCGCTTGCGGGTTGCAGATTTGCAAGGAAAACCATTGCCCCTTGCCTTTATGGCAGAAGGTGGTTGGGCAAGCTCTATGAGTTTTGTTGGGCAAACCGAGGAATCTTTTATGGCGTTTGGAACGGAGCTGGATTTAGGCAAAAACATTACCATAATAGGCGGCTATCGCAAAGACCCTGCAGAGTATTATAATTTTGATTCCGATGGTGATAAAGAAAGTCTTAAAAAGGGTCAGAATACAAGCGGAAGATGGAGTTTGAGGCTTGAATTTCATTTTGATGGAATTAAAAGCGCAGGGGGAAAACAGCTATGAAATTTTCTCACCTAATTTTATCATTTTTATTTGCGGTTTCCTTTATTTTTGCAGTGGAACGCATTGGGCCTCCGATTTCGCCTTCCCTTTGGGATTCTTACTTGCCAAACCCTGCTCATCCGTCTTATGCCTCCAATTTAGGTGCATTGAAAGAGGGGCGTTTAACGCTTGGATTTCAAAACTCAGACCTTGCGCATTTATCGCTTTCTGTTCCGGGTTTGCAAATAATTTCTGCAAATACAAAATGGAAAGTTAAGCCGGGGCAAGATCGCTGGGATTATTATCCTAAATATGTATCTCAGTATCCGAATTTATCTGAAGATGGTCGTTATAGAGACTTTTTTCTAGTGGCAGGTGGCGGACGGCTTTCAAATATATTGCCCATAAAAAATTGGGATTTGGGAATTGGCGGAACATTCAAAAGCCTCTATGTTTCAGATGAAGATGAAAGCCCTTTTTGGAGAGAGCGTTTGCTTGGCGGAAGCCTTTCTTTATCCATAAATTCTATGCTATTTTCCGGTGCGTGGGATAAGTGCGAGCATCGTTATTTGCTTGCGTACGCAGAGCCGAATGATTGGCAAGCCGGGTTGGAATTTTATCAAAGTTTTGATGAGTTTTCTTCTTTTGGCGTGCAGCCCGGAACGGAGTTGCTTTTTTACGATAACATAAAACTTCATGGCGGAATACGTTGGCAATTTGCAAAGTCTTCCAGAAATAATCAAATAAGAAGAATGGAATTTTTGATAAACTTTGGCACAGGCATAAGATTTCGCCCTTGGCAAGAAGCAGACCCAAAATGGATTCGCCTATTTATAGCTCCGTTTGATGCCGCAATTCTTTATGATTGGGAAGTATCATTTGATTCAAATGTAGATGTTGAATACAAGGTTTACAACTGGCTGGTTTCTTTGTCAAAGTGGTTTTGATCAATGGAGTGCCTTATCGGCGGAATTTTTTCTACCTTACCCGAATGTCAAAAAATAAAGTAGTTATTCTAGCCGGAGGCCTTGGAACGCGTCTTTCGGAAGAAACCAGCCTGATTCCCAAGCCAATGGTGGAAATAGGCGGCCGCCCGATTTTATGGCATATTATGAAAATTTATTCCTATTACGGTTTTAACGAATTTATAGTGCTTACCGGCTACAAGTCCCATATAATAAAAGATTATTTTATCAATTATTACACACGTTATTCAGATATAACTGTTGACATGGCTAATAACTCCGTTGAACTTCACAACAACAGAAACGAGCCATGGAAAGTAACCATGCTATATACAGGCCCAGATACCATGACGGGCGGCAGACTCTTAAAAGCAAAAGATTTTCTTGGCAACGAGCGCTTTATGCTCACTTACGGCGATGGGCTGAGTGATGTGAATATTCCCGAACTCATCAAATGCCATGAAAATTCCGGGCAGTTGGCAACACTTACATCTATCCAATCCGGCGGGAAGTTTGGCACGGTTAAAATCTCGGACAAAGGAATAGTTGAATCTTTCAAAGAAAAACCCACGGAAGATGGAATCTGGGTTAACGGCGGTTTTTTTGTAATGGAACCTGCAATATTCGATTATTTAACCGAAGGCGATGAAACGATTTTGGAACGGAAACCTTTGGAGAAGCTGGCAAAAAATGGACTGTTAAACGCATATAAACATACAGGTTTTTGGCATGCAATGGATAATTTAAAAGATAAAAACGATTTAACCGATATGTGGATGACAGGAAAAGCTCCTTGGGCTTTATGGTTAAGATAATGCGTGATTTTTATAAAAATAAAAAAATTTTCATTACCGGACATACCGGTTTTAAAGGCACATGGCTATGCCAAGTTCTTTTATCCGCAGGGGCAGAGATAATCGGATATGCCTTGGAACCGCATACTACTCCTTCGCTTTTTGTTCAAATGAGAATGGAAAAAAATATTCATTCCATAATCGGCGATATCAGGGATAGGGATGCTCTTATTAAAGCAGTACAAAAAGCAAAACCAGATATTATATTTCATCTTGCAGCACAACCCTTGGTTAGGCATTCTTATCTTGAGCCAGCACTAACTTACGAAACAAATGTTATGGGAACAGTGAATATTCTTGAAGCATTGCGATTAACTTCATCTGTAAAATCCTTTGTAAATGTCACTACAGACAAGGTATATGAAAATAAGGAATGGCATTGGGGATATCGAGAAAATGAAAATCTTTGCGGTTATGACCCATATTCAAATAGCAAATCGTGTAGTGAACTTGTGACGCATAGCTACCGCAATTCGTTTTTTAGTGATAAAGATGTTCCGGCAGTTTCCACCGCCCGTTCCGGCAATGTGATAGGTGGTGGGGATTATTCCGATGACCGAATTATTCCGGATTGCATTAGAGCCGCTCAGGCTGGAAAGGATATAATTGTGCGTAACTCATGCTCTGTTCGTCCCTATCAGCATGTGCTTGACTGCCTCTCCGGTTATCTTCTGCTTGCAGAGAAGCAATTTATAGACAAAGAGCTTGCGGGGAATTATAATTTTGGGCCAGACGACGAAAGTTGCATTAGCACCGGTGCCTTGGCAGAGTTGTTTTGCGATGTATATGGCAACGGCATTTGCTGGACAACTCAGGGGAATAAAGGCCCTCATGAAGCAAATTTTCTAAAACTGGATTGCTCAAAAGCTAAAGCCGTGCTGGACTGGAAACCCAAATGGGATATAAAAACTGCGGTGGAAAAAACGGTAGAGTTTGCGAAATGCAAAACGGATGAGGAAAAGTTAAAGTGCATTGATGGGCAGATAAAGGAGTATTTTCAATGAAATTAGAACAAACAAAAATATCAAAAGTGTTCACTATCCATACCGAGCCTTTCAAAGACGACAGAGGCTTCTTCAACCGCATTTTTTGCCAAAAAGAATTGGAAGCAATAAGGCCCGGCATTGTAATAGCTCAAATCAATCATTCCATGACAAAAACAAAAGGAACTATAAGAGGCATGCACTTTCAATACCCGCCTCATGCAGAAATGAAAATTGTCCGCTGCACAAAGGGTAGCATTTTTGATGTTGCAGTAGATTTGCGGAAAGACTCTCTTACTTTTTTGCAATGGCATGGGGAAGTACTCTCGGCAGAGAATATGAAGGCTTTGGTTATACCGGAAGGTTGTGCGCATGGGTTTCAGTCGTTGGAAGATGATATTGAAATGGTATATCTGCATACGCAGTTTTATTCTAAGCAATCGGAGGGGGCTGTACACTATGATGATCCCAAAATTGCGATTAAATGGCCGCAAAATTGCACAGCCATTTCGGAAAAAGATTCTGCATACCCTTTTTTAGCCAATAATTATGAGGGTATAGTTCTATGAAATGCAGATATTGCGGCAGAGATTTGCAATTTGAATTTATCAATTTATTCAATTCACCGCCATCAAATTCCTATTTAACGAAAACACAGTTGGATGAACCGGAAATTCTGTATCCGTTAAAATTATATGTTTGCGAGCATTGCTTTTTGGTTCAAATTGATGAGTACAAAAAATCAGCAGAAATATTTAATTCTGACTATGCTTATTTCAGTTCCTATTCATCGTCTTGGCTTGAACACGCAAAAAAATATGCGGATAAAATAACGGAGAAATTAAATCTTAACAGTGATTCTTTCATAGTTGAAATAGCCAGCAATGATGGATACCTGCTACAGTATTTCAAAGAAAAAAACATTCCTTGTCTGGGAATTGAACCAACAGCTTCCACCGCAAAAGCGGCAAAGGAAAAAGGCATTGATGTATTGGAAGAATTTTTTGATGCATCTGTGGCGAAAACTCTCAAAAAAGCCGATTTGATTGTAGGGAATAATGTTCTTGCCCATGTACCTGATATAAATGATTTTGTTGCAGGTTTAAAAATCGCATTGTTGCCTAACGGAACAATAACAATGGAATTTCCTCATCTGCTTAATCTGATAAATCTCAATCAATTTGATACCATCTATCATGAGCATTTCTCTTATTTATCATTAATAACGGTGCAAAAAATATTTTATTCGCACGGATTAAAAATATATGATGTTGAAGAACTTGCAACTCATGGAGGAAGTTTGCGTATTTATGTAACGCATAACGAGAATGCCATTTTAGCTATTGAAAACAGCGTTGCTTATGTAATAGAAAAAGAAAAAACCGCTGGACTTGATTCCATTGAAGGGTATTATGGCTTTGAAAAGAAAGCTCAGAATGTAAAATGGAATTTCATTGATTTTTTATTAAAAGCAAAAAAAGAAGGAAAGAAAATAGCTGCTTACGGTGCTGCCGCAAAAGGCAATACTTTTTTGAACTATTGCGGCATTAAATCAGATATAATTGATTTTGTTGCAGATGCATCTCCCCATAAACAGGGCAAGTATTTACCGCTTAGCCATATTCCAATTGTTTCCGAGGATATGATAAAAAAGGAAAAGCCCGATTACATAATTATTTTGGCATGGAATTTGTGTGATGAAATTGCGAAACAATTAAGTTATGCTAAAGATTGGGGAGTGCAGTTTGTAACGGCAATTCCTGAAATTAAAATGTATCGTTAGTCAGATAATAAATTATCTATATTAACATAATAGGAGCATATTATGTCAGATGATGTTAGGTGGATTCAGCGGTTTAATAGTTATAAAAAAGCATTTGCGGCACTAGAGAGAGCTGTAGTTGCGGCTCAGGAAAGGAAATTAAACGAAATGGAAGAACAGGGCTTGGTTCAGAGTTTTGAATTTACCTTTGAACTTTCATGGAAAGTATTAAAGGATTATTTGGAATCCAAAGGATTCAAAGATTTTCATGGCTCAAAAGATTCATTTAAATTAGCCTTTCAGGAAGGTTTAATCAACGATGGTGAAATATGGATGGAAATGATTGATAACAGAAACCGCTCTTCGCATACCTATGAAGAAGGTATTGCGAGACTGATAATTTCTCTTGTTATTTCAAAATATTTTTTAAAATTTAAAGAGCTTTCTGAAAAAATGAATTCCTACTTGCCAAAGAGATAGATATATGTACGGTATTTCGCCAGATGCGTTGAGTAAAATAAAAGAAGTTTTATTTTCCGTGCAAGGAATTGAACAGGTTATTTTGTACGGTTCCCGCGCCAAAGGCAATTACAAGGAAGGTTCAGACATAGACTTGACTATAAAAGGGAAATTGACTTTTGATGATTTAGTAAAAATGAGCGTTAATTTGGATGACTTGAATCTCCCTTGGCAAATAGATCTTTCTTTGTATAGCCAAATAGAAAACAAGGATTTATTGGAGCATATAGACAGAGTTGGGGTGGCGATATAATGGGTGATTAATCAGAGAAATGATGTTCAGAACTTTCTACATTACCCCTATGCCCAAAAAACTTCCTTACGGCCAATCCAACTTTGCCAACATGATAGAGAGCGGCTATGCATACGTGGA
>LIUI01000078.1 GCA_001462235.1 Fibrobacteria bacterium GUT307 | reverse complement strand
ATAAAATATGAATATGTTTTTGAAATAAAGTATGCCAAAACCGAAGCGACGGAAGCGGAGATAAAAGCGAAATTTGATGAGGCAGAGATTCAGATTGATAAGTACCGCAAAGATCAAAGGTTTGCGGATAGAGGGGATGTTAAGTTTGCGGTTATTGTGTTTAAGGGGAAAGGGGAATATGTAATATCCGCACCGTAGAGGCAAACAAAGGAAAGAATTTACTAAATTTTCAATCCGTGCGTTTAGCGTTTTTCACTTTGCTTTTTTTAATGGCGGCCCTCCATGCTGTGCCCCTTAGGGGCGTTGTGGTAGAAGAGGCTACCGATATGCCTATTCCATACGTAGATATTGTTTATATCTCAGGGAAATTTTTAGGGCAAAGCGATAGCAAGGGCAGGTTTGAGTTTGAATTAGAAAGCCAAAATGCCGTTCTGGTTTTCAAAAAAAACGGTTTTGACAGCACCATTGTAGAAACACAAGACTTTGCAGATTTACTGGATGTTGTTGTAAGCATGCGTTCAAATGCTAGGCACTTGGGGAGCGCAACGATTATAGGCGGCGGGAGCGGTGCGGCGTGGCAAAATCCAAAAGTTGTTTCTGTGCAAACGCTGGAAGATGCCGCAGGGCTTCGCTTTGATTTAACAGAGCATCTGAGCCAAATACCCGGAATGTCCGGGCAAATGGATTTTTCCGGAAACTTATTTTACGATGGCAGCCGTGCACAAGAAGTTGCCTATCATCTGGGGGAACTCAGAATTCCGAATATGCGGCATTTGGATATTGGCTTTCCGGGTAATTTGTCTGTGATAAATCCGCACGCTATTAAGAATATAAATATAAGCGAGCATTACGGAGAAAGTCCTTTTAGCCAAGGGCTTGCAGGTTCGGTTCAGTTTGCACCTAGAGATGCAAGCGATTTCAAGGCAGATATTTCGCTTGGAACTGCTTTAAGGGAAATTTACATGGAAGGTCCCTGGCTCTTTTGGGATGGCTTTGCTTTTAGCGCAAGATATTTAGACCCATCAATGCTAAAAAACATGGGGGAAAAATTTTTCACGGAATATAAAGAAGAAAAAGAATCCAATTCATTTTCCCTTTCTTCAATGGATATTTACGCAAGGTTATTCGGCAAAGATTCTTCACATAACACTTGGGGAGTAACGGGACTTTACGCAAGCGATAAATATTCCATTCGCCAAGACAGCACTTGGGTAGTACAGGGTTCGCAGGTTTACAGTTTGGCATTTGCCGAGTATAAAACTTTGGGTGGCACAAATTTTTACGCAGGAGTTGTTTCGCAAGAAACTTCCGATACTCTTAGAGATACTCTCTCTTTTAGAAAAAATCAAATTGGACATTGGGACGAACATTTTATAGATGGCCATGAAAAATCACATTTGACAGCAAGTGCAGGAATATCCTGGGAGCAAACCAACAATCTTGGCTTTGCTCTTTTATATGATTTTCACAGTTTTCAAAGCATAGACTCCTTGAACGACCATGTAGTTCAAGCAAATTCCTATTATAAGATAGGGAATAGCACGGTAAAAGGCGCACTCGGAGCAGGCGGGGTCTTTTCGTTTTATTCAAAACAAGCCATGCCCCTTGCGTCTTTTGATATTGAAAAAGAGATAAAAGAGGATTTGGCAATTTTTGGAAACACAGCTTGGCGTTCCGATTGGACAGATGGAAAATTAAATGAAGGTGCCTCTTTGAAAGCAGGCACAAGGTTTGCACTTGGTGAGTTAAAAGTTTCTGTGCATGGGTTTGGCCGTTATTATCCAAACCCAATTTTGCCAACCCCGCTGGCTTTTGAGCGTTATAAGGAACTGCAAGATGTTGATTTTGGATGGGTGAGCGGGGGGCAGCTAACTCTTGATTTTCACAGTTTGCATAGAGTTGCTTTCCAAAGCAATATTTCACGAGTTTACGGAGAATACGAGCTTCCAAACGGCCATTCTTTGCCTTGGCAGGCAAATTCAAGTTTAGACATGGTTTCGCATTTGAGAATTTACCCTAGGAGCGATTCGCTTTTATCTTTTATAATCAGCCACCGTGCCGCCCTTGACAGGCCTCTTTACGAATGGGCTATAACTCCGGAAGAAAGGCACAGGCATATAAAGCACACGGGAGAAACCGCATCGCTTTTTAGAACCGATATTCGTTTGAATTTGGATTTGAAATCTAGGGTTAGAATTATTTTCCTTGAGAATGTGCGATTTTTTGTTGAAGCGGATAATATATTTTCTTCTTTGGATGTAAAGGCACTCCGCTTTTTGGGTGGGGAAAATGCAAGGGAACGTTCCGTTGCCGTGCGTGATATAGATGGTGATTCAAGGAATGGGTTTGATATTGTTCCTTTTATGGCAAAAGGAATGGGACTTTATTTTCAATTTGGCGTTGAAGGAAATTTTGGGCTATGAGCACAGCTTTAACATATTTGCTTGCTCAGGGGGAACTTGGGGGCTTTGATGTAGTGTTGCCGTTAAAGGATTTACCGGATTCTCAAATTCCGGTTCCTGCGAAACCACTTATTAAACCTGTTTTGCAAGATGATTCTTTGTGGAAAAACGCAGGTAATCTTGGTGATTTTTATAATGCTTTGCAAACACACCCTATTTACACAAAATCTATGCGTTCTTTGAGTTTTTTTGTTCCTAAAGAGATAAAGACGAATGCCGCATATCTTTTGCTTTTTCATTCTCCGCAAGAATTGACCTCAGAATCAAGGAATGTTTTAGAAAGGCTGTTCAAAAAATTGGGCATAGATCTGGGTGTTTGCGCAATATCTTTCTTTTTTAAATGCAATGCTCCTGTGATGCCTAGGGAAAAAGCGATTTTGAAAGAAATGCTTTGCAAAGAAATTGAATTCATAAATCCCGAGAAGATAATTTTCTTTAGAGAAGCCCCTGTTGCAGAAAAAATAGAAACACCTATTAAAATAGACGGAACGCCTATAATATTCGCCGGCAAACCCGCAATCACTCTTTACTCTCTTTTAGAAATGCTACCAAATGCAGTTGGCAGCAAAGACAAAATTATTGAAACATGGAATGTGCATTTACCGCAGAGCGGATGGTTTTCGCAGGTGTAGTCATTTATTTATTAGTCAATACCATTTTTTTAATTTGTGTCGGCTTATAGCCTTGCTTTACAAGCTCTAACACCTTGAGAGCACCTCGCCTTTCGCCACGCTTTTCACCACGCCTTTCACCAATGGCAACACCCTTGTCCCAGCTTTCTTTCTTGGCATACTCAATGGTATTATTGTAGTCATTCAAATACTTCATATTGGCCTCATAATCGCGAAGTTCACTATCAGAAAAATTAGAAATTTTTGCAATCTCAAATACAGGTCTAAACAGCTTATTGTTAAACCGAGGTGGAATTTTATTCAGCTTGTGCAGATTCTTGAACAAATAGAGCCACAGGTCGCTGGTCGTTTTGCATTGCTTCAAAGACTTTTTGAACCTAGGAAGTATTGCAAGAGCTATGTGAATGTGGTGATAGCGTTTACCGGGATGCTTCTTGATTTTGAAAAGCCCAATGTGCTCAATAATATCACCTCTAAGACCCTTGGGTTCAGGCTCGTAGTTCAGGAAACTTAGGGAATAAATTCTGGGATAGTCAAATTTGTACTTCCTGCCCTTTTTTACAAGGTTTGTAATTGTTTGGCTTATGTAAAAGAGCAGCCTTCCTAAAAAATGATCTTGCTTGGAAATTTGTACCTCTATAATGAACCTGTTTCCGTTGCTGTCCGTGCAATGCAGGTCAAATATAGCCGCTCTTTGCTTTCTTGTTTTGTTGATTTGCTCATTTGGCAGCAGAAATACATCAACAATCTTTGCCTGCAGATGCTTTCTGAGAAAAGCCTCTATCAAGGCAATGAGCAAATCTTTGTGTTGCTCCGCGGCAAAGACTTTTTTGAAAGTAAAGTCAATGAAGAGCGGAGCGAATCTTGTCGCAGTAATGGGCATAAAGCCTCCTATTCTAGAATGTCATATAAAAAAGGCTCCAGGGCAACGTGAAAGGAATCAAAGATATATTCCCCGAAGTTAGGGGTAATGTAGAAAAAATCACGGGGTAACTAGCTGGGGGGACATTTGTCATTTTTTTATGTAGTTAAACGGTTTTTAAGTGTCATTTTGGATATATATTTAAGGTAAGCCCCGAGGTATAACCATGATCCAAAAGTCTAGATTCCCCATTTTGGCTGTGCGTTGGCATTCCATTTCCATGCTTTTTGCTGTTGTTTTTGCGGCTATGGCATTCACTCTTTCCTGCTCGTCTGAAAATGGCGATGAGCACACTTACTATGCTGCTTCTTATGGAATAAACAATGTTGCTGAATGTGAGCGTATGAATGCAATGCTTATTGGAAATAACAGTATTATGACAGAATCTGATTGGGAGGGAGTTGGTTATTCTTTCACGGATGTAAAAGGTGTATGGGATTCCTATCGAGTATCTAATCTAGGAAGATTACTTAGTACCTCCAGTAAATTAACAGAGGGTGAAGTTAGGAATAAAATATTATCTTATCAAGACTTACAATTATTAACTCCTCAGGAATTGAATGCTTATTTTAGAGGATTAAATAATAGAGGGAATCAATTAACCGTACTTTTCTCCGATGAATTCTCAGCTAGTCCAGACGTTTGTTTTGTGATTTTGTATGTAGAAAAGGAGTAAAGATGAATATAGCAGAAGTCAGGACATGGAATGTACATTTACCGCAGAGCGGATGGTTTTTGCAGGTGTAGTGGTTATTGCTGCTATTGCTTCCTCATAAGTAAATGCTTTTGGGTATCTTCGGAGTAAAGTTTTCACTTGCTCCATTAAATCCAAAGAACTCGCAGAAGCTAGGCTGTCTGTTGCTATGCAAATATTTGCTCCGCTCTTTTTCCACATTTCAAAATCAGGCTCTTTATGCCCAAACCATTCGTGGCTTTGCGGGCAATGCACAATGGCTATATTGTTTTTTGCCATAAAATTTAAATCGCTCTCGGTCAAAAAATTTCCGTGAATTATAAAACCGTTTTTTACCAGCAAAGGTTCGTCTTTAAAAATTTCCAAAAAATCGCTGAACCTATCGCTATCATCAAATTCTGCTAAATGAATGCTCCAAGGAATACCGGCTTCAACACAAGACTTAATCGCATATTTAACAAGCTCAGGAGGGGTAGCATAAATGGAATGAGGCGTGCAGGGAGTAGGAAGAACTTGTTTGATAATTTCGTGCATGGATATTACTTGAGAGTTGTTGTTTGGTTTTGGTTCGGATAGTTGATTTCCTACATCGTAAATTATGTTGGTGTTTGCTTTTTTGGATAGTTCCAAGCCTTTTATGTAACTTGCCTGATAATCTTCTTTTGTCCAGCTTGCTACTTGTTTGCGAAGTTCGGCGAGCCAGTCAAAGAAGGGTTTATTGCGTGGGAGTTTGCCTGCCAGGTTTGTGAGTTCCAGATGGCAATGTACATTTATTAGCGGCATTTTAAGAAAATCCACCTGCGAATATCATCCATGTTTTCGCCATCCGGGTTCTTTTTTGCCAACCGCGCACCACGCCACATAATAAAAGCCAAAGTTATAGTTTCATAAATAAGAGAAAATTCAATAAAGAGAAGACGAAAAAAGCTAAACTTTAAAACCACTTCGCCTTTTGCACTCCAATTTGCATTTTCCTCTTCCCAATTAGGATAATAACAACCGCCGGACATTCCAAGTGCTATTGCATCATAAAAAGGGTCATTAAAAGAACCTTTTATTTCAATATTTTCAAATCCAACAGAAAATAGTTTCAATATCCAATTAAATAATTTTTTGCAAAAACGCCAAATTCGAACTTCTACTTCAGGATAAAAAAATGCCTGAAACAATAGCTTTCCATAATCCGTTTCCGAATTTTCCGATTCATCAGGTTCTTCTTCTTCTTTTTTAAAAGACAGAAATCCTGCCTTGCTTAAATCTTTTTTTATGCTTTCTTCTTCAATATCAGAATCAAAACGCCATATATCCCACTTCCACAGACGCAATCTAAATTTGCGTTCGTTTTTGGAAACGGCAAAGACGATTCTGAATTTCATTTCGCATATTCGTCTGCTTTATCTTTTACCGTTTTTATCAGTTCTTTGAAACTTTTAGTTTCTAAAATGCTTTTGAACTGGTCTTGGTAGTTGCGGGTGGTGGATAGGTCGTCTATTACCAAGTCCCAAACGCGCCAGGAATCACCTTCCTTATCCATCTTATAAACCATAAGCATATCTTTGCCTTTGCTCCAGGAATGTATGGATACCCAGACTTCCGCACCTTCTTTTCTGTATTTTGCTTCTTCGTAAATTGTGGAATCCGATGAGGTAAACGTTGTATTTTTGAATTTATTTACGCTTGAATTCTCAACCATTCGCTGAAATTCCTTTGAAAATTCTGCTTTTAACTCTGCAGAGGCTGTGTCCAAAGTTTTTTTGGGCAAGCTGCGCTCTGCCATTTTTGCAAAGTCAAAAAGACCGCTGCTCAAAAACTTAATTCTTTCTATGTCTTTTGGAGTGTGAGCCTTCTTCTTTAGCTCTTTTTGCAATTCTATATCGTTTTGTTTTAGCAAAGCAACGGGGTCTTGTGCCGCAAATAGCGATACGCACATAAGAAGAGGGACAAAAAACATTTTCTTCATAAAGTCTCCTGTTTTGGGTATAGGCAATTTAGAAAAAATTTGCGAATTTAAAACTGTAATTCCCACCGCCTTTGGTTATGGAAAGAAGCTCTGTTGTGTAGCGTGCAAGTTTGCTAAGTGGGGCATTTGCGTAAAAACGGTGCTTTTTGCCGTCTCCATCGCTATTTATAATCTTTGCACCCCGTGATAGCAAATCATTTGCAACCGTGCCTGCAAAAGCTGCCGGGCATTGAACGGTTAAATTTACCCAAGGTTCATGAATTTCCACAGCACTAGGCTCTACCAGCATCTTTGCGGCATCAAAACAAGCCTTCTTAATTACCGCCCGGTTTTCCCCTGAAATTTCCAGCTTATGCAAAATAAATTTAATGCCATGCAAAGAACCCTTGCCTAAAACGCCGGCTTCGCAAAATTCATGCAAAGCCTCCTTCATTTCTTGCGAAAACTCGCCTGCAAGTTCATAATGCTCGCTTTTTTCCGCAGAAAGAGATATTTTAACGCTTGTATCACCCATTTGGCAAAAATTTTCAACAGCATCCAAATTTCTCAAAAGAACTTCCCGTTCTTCCACGTATGGCTCGCCGGCTTTTACCTCGCAATGAAATTCCCTTTTCAATCTGGATAAAATAAAATCAAACTGCACCGCCCCCATTGCGTGCAAAGTCCAAGAACCGTCATTACAATTTTCCGTAATTTTTATTGAATTGTCCATACGTTCAATGCTTTTTAAAGCCTCTCCCGTAGCTTTCCAATCCTCGCTTTTTAAACACTCAATCCGCATTTGCAAAAGCGGAGAGTAATCACCTGTTTTTTTATGCTCCATTCCCTGCACAGCGTAAATATCACCGCAAAAAATCTCCGAGACCTCGCTCAAACTTTGAGCATGTATGCGGTAAAATTTCAAGCCCTTTGGAAATTCGTCTTTTTGCAAATTTTTATAGCTCTTAAAAATCGCTGCCTCTCCAATGCCCGCAAAAGAACGGTAGCGTATAACCTGCCCCAATTCTTTGCTTTTTATCGCTTGAGTTTTAAGAAAAAAAGAAAGCCCGTTTAAAAGCGAGCGAACACCCGTGTTTTTTTTTGCAGAACCTGCATAGCATAAAATGTGCGAACCTTTTTTGCAGAACAATTTTTGCAAACCAAGAAGCAATTCCGCAGTTTCCGGTATTTTGCCGGCAAGCAGTTTTTTTAAAACTTTATCATCTGCAAGAGAAGCCGCTTCACACGCCTCTTTGCGTAAAGTTTCCATTTCTTTTTTTTCTTTTGCAAAATCAAAAATATCTTCCTTGCCTTCTGCGTTGTGTTTCAAAAATTTACCGCTCAAAATATCCCACACACCCTCATCCCTAATCGGCCAAGAAAGCAAAACGGGGCTTACTCCTAATTGCTCCTCTATTTCCCAAAAACTCTCTTCCAATCGTGCTTCGGGCAGGTCTGTTTTGTTGAAAAATATGATGCAAGGTTTGTTCAGGGATTTGAGTTTTTCCCAAGCGGCAAAAGTTTGTGGCTGTATTCCGTCAACGGCAGAGATTACTAAAACAACTCCATCTGCGGCTTCCAAGGCGGTATCTGCTTCTATTCCAAAGTCAATGTGCCCGGGGGCATCTATTAAATTCCACCAAATATCTCTCCACATAAAATGCGAAATACCGGCTTCTATGGTTATTCCCTTTGCTTTTTCCTCAAACAAATAGTCCATTGTGGCAAGGCCGTCTTCTACATTGCCGGCACGCAAAATTTTCCCGGCTGTCCATAAAATCCGCTCAGAAAGCGTTGTTTTGCCCGCGTCTATGTGGGCTAGTATTGCAATATTGCGGATTTCCATCAATGCACCCCATCTTCTATTTTTTCAAATGTTTTATCATTATACCAATCTTGAATTTTTTGCAAAACTTCCTGTGAAAAATTTGGTTCATTGTCTAAAATTCTGTATGCAACATTTATCATTTTTTCTATAAGAGGCCTGTCTTGTATCCAGTCAAAAAAACGCATAATCCAAGCACCGCTCTGGTCCAAGCCTTCCAAATTACCTGCACCCCTGTTTTGCAAATCCATTTCTGCAATTTCAAAACCGTCATCTGTTTTTGAAAAATTCTCTAAACGCTCACGAGCCGCATTATCTCTATCGCACATCAAAAGGCAAAATGCTTGTGTGTCCCCGCGCCCTACCCTGCCGCGCAACTGGTGCAACTGCGCAAGCCCAAAATTTTCCGGCCTGTCTATCACAATTAAGTTTGCCTCAGGAACATTAACGCCCACTTCTATCACCGTTGTGCAAACGAGCAGGGAAATTTCCCCACTTGCAAAAGCGTTTAAGTTTGCATTTCTTTGTGCTTCCGGCATTTGCCCGTGAACAACAGCTATTTTCCAATCATTCTTGAAATTCTTTAATTCTTCATAAATATTCCCAACACTCTTGGCTTCGCCAAATTCATCTTCCTGGACCCTGCTCACAACCCAATAGCAACGATTATCTGCAAGGTTTTTTTTGTAAAGATAATCCTTCATGCCTTCCCGTCTATGGCTTTCTATCAGTTCGGTTTTCACAGGTTTTCTGCCTGGCGGTTTTTCCGGCAGGGTTATGGTTTCCAAATCACCGTAAATGCTCATTGCCAAACTGCGAGGAATGGGCGTTGCACTCATAACAAGCAAATCCGGTTTATCGCCTTTAGAAAGCAAGGCTTCTCTTTGCCCAACCCCAAAACGATGTTGCTCATCAACAATCACAAAACCCAAACGGCCAAACTCCACATCCTTGGAAAACAAGGCATGAGTGCCAACAACAGCGTTAATTTCCCCGCTTTTTAAGCCAACCAAAATATCTCTACGCTCCACCGCTCCCATAGCCCCCACAAGCAGAGCGAGTTTTAAATCCGCACCTTCAAAAAATTTTTCCATGCTTGAAAAATGCTGCCTTGCCAAAATATCGGTAGGAACCATGCACGCTGCCTGTTCCCCTGCTCCGCAAATCCCAATCATGGCAAGCATTGCAACCACGGTTTTCCCGCTGCCAACATCACCTTGCAAAAGCGCGTGAAAGCGATTATTGCTCTCCAAACCGTCTTTTATTTTTTCAATGGCTTGAATTTGCCCGTTGGTTAAGGAAAATGGCAGATTATTTTTTGCAAAATCCATTTTTTGCAAATCCAATTTTCTGGAAATTCCGGAATTGGCAAGCAATTTACGCCTTCTGGCCATTCTCAAGCAAAAGGGCAAGAGTTCCAAAATTTTATTCTCTTTTTTGGCTTCGTAAATTTTTTCCATGCTTTGCGGGCTATGCAAATCCCTAAATATTTCCATTATAGGGCGCAATTTTAAATATGATAATAATTCAGAGGGGCAAGCGTGTTCACTTGGCTCTAAGATAAGCCTTAAATCTTTTTCCAAAAGCGGTTTTATAAAATTTGACCAATCTTTGCTTCCTATACCGGCTCTTTCCGGATAAACAGACCTTATGCTACCCGCATATTTTTCCCCCTCTCTTAAAAAATGTATTTCGGGGTGAGATAATTGCATTGAGTATGCTTTACCTATAGCAAGCAAACGCATTCCTTTTTTTAGTTTTGATTCCCAATAAGGTTTTCTATTCCAAAAAATAATATCAATGCTTCCGCTCCCATCCCAAAGAGCCGCGCTAAGCGGTCTATTGCCATAGCCTGGCTTTATTCCGGCTATATGCCCATCTACAACCACCCATTCGTCTTTTTTAACATCTTTTATCTTTGTTATTTGTCTTTCGTCATGATATTCTCTAGGCACGCACTGGAGCAAATCCCAAGGCGTGTTTATGCCGCGTTCTTTTAACGCAGTAGCTTTTTTAGGCCCAAGCCCATGAATGGAGGAAAGAAGCACGGGGTAAAGATAAAAAATTATTATTTCATTTAAATAAACTCCCTCAAGGCTGTCCACCTGTGCCTTTCTCTGTTGTTGCGAATTGCAGTCTCCAAAGAGCCTTGGCTCGCTAAAACCCATATATTTTCCTTTGCCCTTGTAACGGCGGTGTATAGCAAATTTCTTTGCAGCATAATGGAATGCGAATAGTCAAGGATTACCACTACAGACTTGTATTCGCTGCCCTGGCTCTTATGCACGGTGCAAGCGTAGGCAAGGGTTAAATGCTCAAATTCATCGCCTTCTATGCTCACGGTTTTTCCGTCAAAGTCTGCTTCTATTTTTTTTGCCATTGGCATTACTCTTGTTATACGCCCTAAATCACCGTTAAAAATGTCTTTTTCATAGTTGTTTCTCAACTGCATAACAGGGTCTCCCATTTGCCAATATACCCCCCTGTAATCAAAACCATAAGCGTTGAAGTTCAGGATTTTTTGCAAAAAAGCGTTTAGATTTATGGTTCCCAAAATTCCCTTATGCATTGGGGTTAAAACTTGAAGTTCGTTGCTTTTTGAAAGCTCGCTCAAAATAGAAAGCGCTTCTTCTGAATTTTTATAATGTATGTAGTGAAAATGTGAACCGTCTCTTGTGTTTGGCAAATGCCCTGCCAAAATACGGTGAGCGTTTTCTGCTATATCGCTTTGGTCTTTGTGCCTATATATCCTTGAAAGCCGCACGGAATTTACATCCGGAGAAAATAAAATTTCCCTGAGCACATTGCCGGGGCCAACGCTTGGCAACTGGTCTGCATCGCCTATCAAAATTAACTGCGTACCGGGTTTTAAGGCTCTCATTAAATCTGCGGCTAGTTCGTTGTCTATCATTGAACTTTCGTCTATTATAACGCAGTCTGCGTTTAGGGGGTTCATTTCATTTTTGGAAAAAAGCCCGGAAATAGGGTCTATTTCTAAAAGGCGGTGAATGGTGCTTGCCTTAAAACGGCAAACCTCTGCCATGCGGCGAGCAGCGCGCCCTGTGGGCGCGGCGAGCATCACCTTCTTTTTTTGCAAATTCAAAATATGCAAAATGCCTTTTAATATGGTGGTCTTTCCGGTACCCGGCCCCCCCGTGATAACAAAAAAATTGTTGGAAACGGCACTCTTAATAGCAGACAACTGTTCCTCGCTGTATTCTATTCCCTGTATGTTTGCCGCATAATTTGCATCTGCATCAAGATGCAAAGTTTCTTCGCTAAATTCAAAGGAACGGCGAATAAACGTGCCTATATATTTCTCTGCATTGTAGAGTTCCGGAAGCCAAACTCGCTCATTCTGTACATGCACCTTTCCGTTTTTATGCAATCCGGCTAAAGCAGAATAAAGATAATCAAAAATATCATCATCCGGGGCATAGGGAATTATGTGCAAAAAATTCATAGTATTTTGCAGCAGATTTTCCTTTGGCACAAAGGAATGGCCGCCATCATACTTGGCTTCTCTTAGCACATTCAGTATAGCGGCACGCAAACGGAGCTGGTTTGAGCTTTCTTCAAAACCCAGCATTCTTGCCGCATTGTCTGCAATTTCAAAAGAATAGGCAAAGGGTTCTTCGCACAAAGCATAAGGATTTTCGCTAACTATACTTTCTGTTTCTAATTTGTATATATTCCAAACACTCATGGCTTTTGCACCTGTGAACCCCAATTTGTAGAGAAAGAGCAATGCCTTCCTGCTCTCTTGCTGCAAGCTCCAATCGTCTATAAATTTTTCCAATTTTTTTCCGCTCAATCCCCTTACCGTTCCTTTAAGTTTATCCGGGTCTCTGTCTAAAATATGCGGCAAATCTTCTCCAAAAATAGCCACCAATTTTTCTGCCGTTTTTTCACCTATGCCCGCAAATACTCCGCTTGCCAAATATGCAATTAAACCGCTTTCCCCTTTTGGCTGCAAAATTTCGCAACCCGCAACCGCAAACTGTTTCCCAAATTTAGGATGTTCCCCCCAATCCCCGGTTAAACGCACCCTTTCCCCTACATGAACAAGCGGAAAATTCCCTGCAGCAATTTCATTTAATTTATCTCCTTTTATGCGTGCAACCGTAAAACCATTTCGCTCATTTGCGAATATTACGGAAGATATAATGCATTCCAAGGTTTGAGGCATTGATGGAAGGTAGAAATATTTTCTATATTCATCATTAGTGAAAAGTTCCTGCAAAAATGTTCGCCAATTGCTCGACGAGAATGGCATGCAAGCCGCTCTTGGAAATATGGCAGAAAAAATATCCTCTTGGGCTAAACCCCTATGCTCTGTAATTCTTATAGGCATGGCTAGCCGGGGCATACCTTTAGCACAAAACATAGCGCAAATACTCAAAAGCAAATACGATTTATGCGTCCCTGTTGGGAGCATAGACGCTTCTTATTATAGGGACGATTTTCACTACCGCAAGCGCATAAACAACCCACCGCTAAAAATCACCGAAATGCCTGTAGATGTAGAAGGAAAAACCGTGGTTTTAATAGACGATGTGCTTTACACGGGGCGTTCCGTGCGTGCCGCTTTGCAAGCAATTTTAGACCTTGGGCGCCCGGCTGCCGTAAAACTCTGCGTTCTTGTGGACAGGGGGTGCCGCGAATTGCCCATTGCCCCGGATTGCATAGGGCTTTCCATAGAAACCGAGGCAACGCAAGAAGTAAAAGTTTGTTTAAGTCCTTATGATAAAGAAACCGCTGTCTGGCTTGTTGAAGTAAAGGAGGAGCCGGCATGAGCTCTCTGGAAATTAAGCATTTGCTGGGTTTGCAGGGAGTTAGCGCAAGCGATATACGCATCATTTTAGACAACGCCGCTGAGTTCAGAAAAGTTCTGGACCGCAAGGTTAAAACCCTGCCCACGCTCCGAGGCGTAACCGTTGTAAACCTGTTTTTTGAGAATTCAACCCGCACACGCATAAGTTTTGAACTCGCAGAAAAGCGTCTTTCTGCAGATATAGTGAATTTCACAACTTCCGGCTCTAGCGTTCAAAAAGGCGAAACCCTGCTGGATACCCTTAAAAACATTGAGGCTATGAAAATAGACGTAGTTGTGGTGCGGCATAAAAGCACAGGAGTTCCCAAATTTTTGGCAGAACACACCAATTCCGTTATTGTAAATGCCGGAGATGGCGCACACGAGCATCCCACCCAAGCCCTGCTGGACATTCTCACCATGGAAAGCAATCTTGGCAATCTCAAAGGCAAAACAGTGACCATTGTGGGCGATATTAAGCACAGCAGAGTAGCACGCTCAAATGCTTGGGGTTTGAACGCTTTGGGTGCAAAAGTTCGTTTTTGCGGGCCTCCAACCCTTATGGCTCGCAGCATGGGGATGCTTCCTGTAGAGGTATTCAGCGATGTTCGCAAAGCAGTTGACGGTGCAGATGCCGTTATTGCCCTCCGTTTGCAAAAAGAGAGGATGGACGATTCCCTTTTGCCGAGTTTAAGGGAATATCGCAATTTTTACGGCATTACAAGGCAAACTTTGGAAAAGGCAAAGGATAATGTGTTAATTATGCACCCAGGCCCCATAAACAGAGGCGTAGAACTGGACTCAGACATAGCAGATGGCAAAAATTCCGTTATTTTAGACCAGGTCACAAACGGGGTTGCTGTTAGAATGGCTGTTTTATTTTTGCTTTCTGGCGGTAAGGCTAAAGAATAAGCTAAAGTTTTCCCCTAAACCTGCCGATATACGTGACCAAGCGATTTTAACTAGAGGAATGCGATATGGAAATGTCCATTGCACAATTAGCCACGGCACAAAAAGCCGCCGAAACAGGCACAGCAGTGAGTATTGCTGTTTTAAAACAAGCCCAAGATGTAGTCGGAGCACAAGCCCAGGCTCTTTTGGAAACATTGCCGCAAGCACCGTCTATAGGTGCTGTTGGCGGAACAGTAGACGTATCTGCCTAGCTATTTTATAGTTTTATACAGGGGCACGTTCCCCTGTTTTTTTACTCTTGCACCTTTTGCATTCACAAGAGAAAAATTCTTTGTGCCGTTCAGGCTCAAGCCTTCGCTGCTTTGAATGGGCCTTGCTTCCGGTAATTTTACCTCTTCCGCTTTTTTGACTGAAATTTGCTGAACTGCATTTATGTTCAGGTTTTCTGCGGAATTGGAAATTGGAATTCCATACTGCATTACCGCTAAAAGCTCATAACCTTCTGTTGTTCTTTGGCTGGCCAAAAAACCGATTTCCTCGGCGCTTAAGCCATTGGTTTTGCCATACCAGCTAGAAACATCTTCTGCGTCCAGATCCTGCACTTCAAGCTCTGCTCTTTTTACAGAAAAAGAGAGCTTTTCTCCGTTGCGGTCTATTGCCAGATTTACAGAGGTCCCGGCTTTACCCCGCAAATAGCTAACCTGCTCTGCCGGATCAACAGCAGAAAACTCGGTTCCGTTTGCAGAAAGTATAAGGTCTCCTGCTTTAAGGCCTATATTTTCGGCTGGGGAATTTGGAATAACTCCAACGACTTTAACGCCGTTTTTGCCTGTCCAAATTGATACGCCAAGCCCTCCGAATGATTCGGATTCGCCGGCAGTAGCTACGGTAGCCAGCATGGCTGCTGCTAATAGGAATTTGATGGACTTTTTCATTTTGCCTCCCTTGGGTTAGTGTTTGTGAAGCTGTTTGGCCCTTGCCAAAGCCTCTAAATTCTCTTTCAAAAATTCTTTTGTGACCGTGTGGGTTATTCGCTTTAAGGCCTGGTCCCTTATTTGCCTTACCCGCTCGTGCGAGATATTCATTGCCTCGCCAACCTCTCTTAGGGTTTGCGGGGCATTTAAGCCTATTCCGTAAATGCCTGCCAAAACATTGTATTCCCTTATGGGCAGGGCTTTTAATATGCCTCTTACACCGTCTTCTACAGACTGGATTTCTGAGCTGGATTCCGGGTCTGCGGCAGCAACGTCGGGGAGGGACTCTGCATAAGAGGATTTGCTGTCTGCTTTTAAAGGGCTATCTATGCTAACTCCCTTTTGCCCCATTTGAATTAAATCCCGGACCTCTTCGCTTACTTCTTGCCCCTTTGCCTGCTCTTTTAACCCTTTGCGAATGCGCAAATGCTGGTTTGCGGGCAAGCGAACAAGATTTCCCTGCTCATTTATAGCCCTTGTGATATAGGCTTTTATCCACCACACTCCATAGCTTATGAATTTTAAGCCTCTAGTGCTGTCAAAAGACTCTATTGCCCGTATTAAGCCCATTGCGCCCTCGCTCACCAAATCCGGCAAAGGAATGGGGCAACCTCTGTATTGAATGGCTACTTTTAGCACAAAACGCATATTTGCATCTATGATTTTTTGCCGGGCCACGGGGTTATCTTTATTCTCAAATAACAAAACCTCCTCTTCTCTGGTAAGGGGAGAGGTTTTGCGAATATCATCCAGATACCGCTTTAGCGTGGCGTCATTTGAGTCTATATGCACTGCCGTCCAATAAAAACAACGATAATTTAGAAAAATATATTAAAAACAAGCAAAAGGGTAAAAAAAAATTTATTTTTAGCAATGAATGAGAGAAGAACCCCCAGTATCTGTTTGGAATGAGTTTTGGAACAAGAAGAAAGATTTGGATAAAGTTTATCCATCTTCGCCTTCTGTGCTTAAAGCTATTCTTGGCACGTGCCCTGTTAAAGGTTTAAAAATACTTGAAGTTGGAGCCGGCACCGGCAGGGATAGCTTAGCCCTAGCTATGGAGGGTGCACAGGTTTATATTTTGGATTATTCGGAGGAATCTTTGAGGATTGGTAGCGAACTGGCAGCCAAGGCTCCCGGAAATTTGCATCTGGTTCAAGGAGACGCTTTTAATTCGCCGTTTCCCGATGAAACTTTTGATTTTGTTTTTCACCAGGGCTTGGCAGAGCATTTCAGAGACCCCCTACCCTTGCTAAAAGAAAATGTCCGTTTGCTCAAAAAAGGCGGTTTTTGCCTTTGCGATGTTCCCCAAACCTTTCATCTTTACACGCTGATAAAGCACATTTTGATAGCTTTTGACAAATGGTTTGCCGGCTGGGAAACGGAATTCACCATGCCGCAACTGAAAAAACTCATGAAAAACGCGGGTTTGGAAGTAGTCCACGAGTACGGAGACTGGATGCGCCCAAATTTGATTTACCGCATTCTTAGGGAAATAGGCTTTAAGTTTGGCGTGGAACTGCCAAAATATCCATTGCAGGGAACTGCATACCAAAGATGCAAAGACAAACTATTGGATATCGTAAGTCGTTGCAGTGCAAGTAGTTATACGCAAATTTGCATAGGGGTTGTTGGGAAGAAAGTTGAGAGTTGAGAGTGGAGAGTTATGCGAATATTGGTGCTTAATTATCGTGATAAAACGCATCCTTTGGCGGGGGGCGCAGAAGTGCATTTGCACCGAATTTTCGGCAAATTAGTGGAATTAGGCCACTCAGTAACCCTATTTACCACAAACTACAAAACCAATTCTCAACTCTCAACTCTCAACTCTCAACTAAAAAAATACGCTCCAAAAACCGAAAGAATAGATGGCATAGAAATTATCCGTTCCGGCTCGGATGCTTTTTTTCAATTTAATGTTATTTTGAAGATTCCAAAGCTTATAAAGGCGTTTAAACCGGATATCATTGTTGAGGATTTGAATAAATTGCCATTATTTTCGCCTTATATAACCAAAATCCCCAAATTGATACAAATTCACCATTTATGGAAGTCCAGTATATTCAGGGAAGCCTTTTTCCCCGTTGCTCTTGCTGTGTGGCTCGGTGAGAGAATCATTCCATTTGTTTATAAAGATTGCTGCTTTGCTGCTGTAAGCCCAAGTGCAAAAGAAGAGCTTTGCGAGCTTGGAATAGATAAGGAAAAAATATCGGTAATTTACAACGGCACCGAAAGCGGATATTTGGAAGCCGCCAAATTTAGAGATAAATCCCCATATTTTTTGTGGCTGGGGAGGTTCAGAAAGTACAAGGGTGTTTGGGTTGCTTTTGAGGCATTCAGGATTTTTGCAAAAAAACACTCTGGCATAAAACTCCTATTTGCAGGCAGCGGCCCGGAAGAGGCAAAAATGAAGGCAAAGGCAAAGGAATGGGGTTTGGAAAACAGCGTAGAATTTTTAGGCATGGTAAATGGCAAACAAAAGATGGAACTTATGGGCAAGGCACTAGGGCTTTTGCAAACCAGCTACAAAGAGGGCTGGGGTTTAACCGTAATGGAAGCCGCCGCCTGCGGAACGGCGAGCATAGCGAGCAATGTATCCGGGCTTTGCGACAGCGTAAAAGACAAGGAAACGGGTTTGCTGTTTAAGGCAGGGGATGCAGCAGACTGTGCTCAAAAAATGGAAACGCTTTACGAAAACGAGGTTTTAAGGAACTCCCTAGAAAGCGCCGCAAAAAGCTACGCCGAATCCTTTGACTGGGGAAATTCTGCCAGAGAAACCTTGTTTTTAATGCAAAGAATTGTTGAGTTGAGAGTTTAGAGTTTATGAAGAGTTTGGCTTTGTTTTTGCTTAAGTTGCTGGTTTCTGCGGTGCTTTGCTTTTTTGTTTGGAAAAGCATTGCTCATGCGCCCGGCATGGATTCGGATGATTTTGCAACCATAATGAAGAATATAAATTTGAAGTATTTGTTTGTTGCCGTATTTTTCATATTTTTATCCTATCTTTCCGGGTGCCTGCAATGGAAACAGCTTCTTGCCACCCAGAATATCAATATGACTTATGTGAATTTGCTTCGCTTTTATTTTGTAGGGTGTTTTTTCAATAATTTTATGCCCGGCAATGTTGGCGGGGATTTGAAAAAGATTTACGATATCAATCAGAATTCAAATGAAACGGTTGGAGCCGCAATTTCTGCTACGTTTTTGGATAGGCTTTGCGGACTTTATGCTTTGTGCGGTTTTGCCCTTGCAGTTGGCGTTGCCTTTTTTTGGAAAGACCCAAATCAAAAATTCTTTTTATTGCCTTCCTTGCTCATTTTTCTGTGTTTTTCTCTGGGTTTATGTATGCTTTTTAGCAGAAGGTTTGGCAATCTGCTTTTTGGGAAAATACTCTTTTTTCTGAGTGAACGCGTTTTACATTTGCATGGGCGTTTTCAGGCATTCAGAACAAAAAAACTTTTTGCGCAGCTTTTTGCATTTTCTACGGTTACGCAAAGTTTGAGAATTTTGTCGCATTATTTTTGTGCATTGAGCATTGGGGTTGACATTTCGGTGAGCTGGTATTTTTACTATATACCTCTTATTGCAATCGTGAGTGCCTTGCCTATTTCAATAGGGGGTTTTGGCCCCAGAGAACTTATGGCGCAAACTCTTTTTGCCAAAGTTGGCGTTGGCTCATTAGAAGCGGTTGTAATGCAGCTTTTAGCTTATTTGGCAAATTTGGCAGTAAGTTTGCTAGGTGCAGCAGATTTTCTATTCAAACATGTGCCTATTTCAAAACCGGTGCAAAAATAAATACTTTTTTGCCTTTTTTCACCCATTTGTCAACAAAAAACCGCATTTTTAAGCAAATTTCGCTGTTTCAAACGCTCCATTTTCAACATTTTATGGGCAGTTGAACCCCCCACGCACCCCTATACCATAGGCTTTCTTTTAGAAAAAAAG
>LIUI01000077.1 GCA_001462235.1 Fibrobacteria bacterium GUT307 | reverse complement strand
CGATTCCAGCGATGAGCTTAAGGTCGGGGAGTTGTTTTATGAGTTTTTGGGGAAGAATTTTCCCAAAAACAAGCTGCGAAACACAAATTTTTTGAATACGGGCGTTTTCTGGGCGAAGACGGCGCAGCTTTTGCAATTGATTTTATGGAATACTCGGATGGGAAGTTATTGAGGGAGGATTTTGAGTTCGCAGATTTTATTGCTCCCGGAGCTAAAGGCGAAGAGCAGAAATTCGTTCTCGAAATTTCCGGCTTGAGCCATGAGCAGAGGCTGGGTATTTTTTATCTTTTAAAATTTGTTTGAGTTTTATAGGGGAGTGGGAATTTGGGATGTATTTGAGAAATTTAGTGCAAGACATCATCGAAGACACGATGAAGTTTGGAACAGAGCTAAAAGAAACGCCTGTTAACGAACGCAAGATTTTAACAAGCAGTAAAGGCTGTGAATGTTATAAAGCAATGATTGACAGGCTTAATAGAGTTGATAATAGATTTGGGGAACTTAGACTTTTATTAAGGGAAGTGTGGAGAAAGCATGAAAAAAATCTTATAGTGAATAAATATGATGCCAATGATAAAGAGAAGTCATTTGGTCCCAACGGCCAAAATATATGGGGCGTTTATATAAATCTTAAGCATGACAGCGAAGGAGATTGGGACCCTGATGAAGAAAGCAATATTGGCTGGTGCGTGCCCTATCACACCATTTTTCACGAGTTCTTTCATAATATTGACTATGCGGCCCAAGAAGGATATGATAAATATTTCTCATCTGCTTACGAAAACAATGCATTCGGGAAAACTATTAAAGAGGAAATTAGCGAGCTTTGCGAAAAAGAAAATGCAAACCCAGGAAAAGGACTGCTCAGTGAACTGACTTATAATACAGAAAAAAGGCATAAAGCAGCTTTGTATGATATTATAGGTGGAGTGCTTAATAAGGGGAAATACGGATGCAATCCCAATAATTCCGAATTTTATAATAAAGATAAAGATGGCAAAAATGAAAAATGTAAAACGAGATTCCTATGCAGTGATTCTAGCAAAATTGATCCTAATGCTGCAAACTGCAAATATAAGAAAAGATGCAATCCAAATGAGTGTGATTATGTAAGGAAAGGAAATGTAGAAAAGAAAAAGACTGATGCGAGGGTTGATGCCGAGTTTGGGTATATATGCCTTTATGGAAATTATAGTTGTTTTGATTATGATAAAAATATTAGCAATAAAATATGTCAATATTGTCTTACTTATAAGAACAAAAAATGTCATCCTATTGATAATAAATGCAGATATAGATGCAGTAATGTCGGAAATTGCAATTATAAAGACAAAAAAAACAAAAGTTACAAGATAGAATGCAGCCTTAAAGACAATGACTGGTGCAATAAAATATTCGGGCATGGAAGTGATTATTGGAAAACGGGTGAAAAATTCCTAGCCAATTTGGCCTCGGAAGCTTTCGCTCACATGGCAGCCGAAGCAATAGCCAATCCCGAGGCTTACATAAAAATCAAAGAATACCTACCAGACTCGGAGAGAATGTTCAGAAAAATCCTTCGCAAAATGTTGGAGTATGAACTGAAAAGAATCAGAAGTTTATTGGGGGCTGAATGACAAGGAACATTTTTTTAGCTTTCAAAGCGGTGCTCATCCTGCTTGCCTTGTTATTACTAAACTGCGATGAGAAACTGGAACAGGAATGCAATGCTATTTGCGAGACTAAAAAAGCAGATTTCGAACTTTTAACTATGTATGTGAATTTTCGAAGTAAAGGCGGATTAATCGAATGTAATTACTTCCATTTTCATGTGCGTAAAACGGCAACAGGTGTGATTGTAAATTACAAGCCATGGGGTGATTACGCAGAATGGCTAGAAGCAAAACTCAGCCTAGAAGAATGGCAAACTTTTATAAAAGCTTTGTATAAATGTCTTGATAAAAATTTAGATGAATTGGGCGGGGAAGATGATCTATGTTATTATGGTTCTTCTTTCTACTGCACCAGAAGTCTTTTTATCTATTATCCGGACAGCATGTATGGAACCACGATAGATAGAAAATGGGATGCTAAACCTACGGATTGGGACAAGGTCGAAAAAACTATAGACGATATGCTGTCAATGATAAAAAAAAGAGCCGAAATTCCACTAGAGGCTAAATTGAAAGCTGATTACCAAAAAAGATTCGGAGAGCCTATAACTGATATTGAATTTTCAACGAACGGAATAGAATTTTGGTTAATTACCAACGAAAAAGGACTCTGCAAAGGACCCATTTCGTTGTTTAGGACAAAAACAGGTGCACTTGCAAGATGCGAGTTGTCTAATTATTTATCTAATTATAAATGGCTAGAGACGGAACTTAGCTCAGAAGAATGGCTTGATTTTATAAGAGCAATATATAAAAATGGCATTTATAAATGGGAAAAAAGATATGGCGAACAGATATCAGACTACGGAAAGAAATGGATATTGGCTATCTATTATTCAGATAAAGCTTGGTTTAGCAGAATGGAAGGCTACGATGACTACCCTCCGAATTGGAATGAGTTTAGGAAATTAATGGATGGCGTAGAAGCGAAAATGAGAGAAAAAGGGGGAAAGAAATAATGCTGAACCCAAGTCAACTACATAATATGCCTTCTTCCTGAGCAGATTCTTAATCGCCCAGTCAAAGGATACCAATGTGCGTTCTTGTAGCATAAGGGAGATGGAAGACAGGGGCGAGAAGATTTTTCTCAAAGGCAATATATTTCTCTCCAAGCTACCCAAGATAAGCGTTTTTATCACCTGAAAATTCCCAACCGTTAGAGGCAAAACTCAGCATGAAAGAATGGCGATTGTTTGGTCATTTTATTTCTACATTACCAGCTGTGATCCACCCATCGGCACTCGTTTCTTCAAAAGCTAAGGTCCACGAAAGCGTAAGCGTTGGTCCTTGGTGCATTATTGAGGCGGGAGCAGAAATAGCGGAAAATGTTGTTTTGGATGCAAGGGTTCATGTTTTTGGAGATACACGCATTGGAGCCGGGACACGTGTCTTTGATGGAGCGGTAATTGGTGGAGACCCGCAGGCACTCAAATATAAAGGTGAGCAAACTTTTTTGGAAATAGGTGCAAACTGCACCATAAGGGAATTCACAACCTTAAACAGGGGGTGCGGAGAAAACGGTATTACCAAAATTGCAGATAATGTTTTGATAATGGCCTACTCGCACGTTGGGCACGACTGCTTTTTGGAACAAGGAGTGGTTATTTCTAACGGGGTGCAACTTGGGGGGCATGTTAAAATTGGGGAGTTTGCTACCATTGGAGGCGGAACTTTTGTTCAGCAATTTGCCAAAATCGGTGCTTACTCATTTGCAGGGGGAACGCTAAAAATAGACAGGGATGTGCCACCCGCAAGCCGTGCCCTTGGAGACCCAGCTCGCTTTGCAGGCCTAAATTTGCATGCCCTGCGTAAAAGTGATTTCCCAAAAGAGAGAATAACCGTTTTGGAGAAGAATTATAGGGAAATTTACAGAAGCGGCAACCCCATAACAGAAACCATAGCGGATTTTTTAAGCGGAAAAATTGAATGCGACCCACTTTTGAGCGATTTTTTTAAAGATTTTAGTGGAAATTTGATAAGTAACGCAGGTTAATCCTTGACGGCTGCTCATTTTTTTACTATATTTTAACCTTGATTTATAGGAAATATTTATGGCAGCAGTAATTCGCCTATCAAGATTTGGAAAACGCCACCATCCCACTTACAGGGTTGTGGTAGCAGACAGTCGCAAAGCTCGCGACGGTCAATTTATTGAGCAACTCGGTTTTTACGACCCGAATTTGAAAGTAGCAGAAGTCCGCTTTAGCTACGACAGGGTTATGTACTGGCTAGGCGTTGGTGCTCAACCTTCTGATACTGTCCGTTCTTTGCTAAAACAGCAGGGCATAATGGCTCTTTTCCACGAAAAACGCGCAGGCAGAAGCATCGAAGGCAAAACCCCGGTACCTCTGGCTCCAAAGGCAAAAAAAGCACAGCTAGGCCCAAAGGCAAAAGCCCGCATAGAAGCGGAAAAAACTGCCGCTGCTGCTCCTGCCGCTCCGGCAGCAGAAGCACCCAAGCAAGAAGGCTAGAGTGTGGACTCTTTTGTAGCCGTGGGGCGTTTGATGCGAACTCACGGTATTTTTGGCGATATTCTCTGCAAACCCCTCACTCATGATTTTGAAAGGCACTCTTTGCTTAAAAAGGTTTATTTGGAATTATCAAACGGGGAAATCAAGGAAGCATTCATTTCTCACTCTGAAACTTATAATTTTTTATGGAAATTCCATTTTGAAGGTTTTAATTCCCCGGAATTAATCCAACCTTTTGTAAATGCTCATGTTCTAGTGCCGGAATCCGAGAGATTGCCTTTACCGGAAGGTCAGTTTTATTTCAGCGATTTTGAAAATTTTGAAGCGGTGGACAAAGAAGGAAATTTACTGGGCAAGGTTTTGAGCGCGCAAGAGATGCCTTCTGTAAATGTGTTTAACCTGCTAATTAAAGATCAAGAAATAGCGGCCCCTTGGATAGATGACTGCATTTTAAATATAGACATGGAAAATAAGAAAATAGTTGTAGAGTTGGATTACATTAAAACTTTAATAACATGAAAATATCTTGCATTACTTTATTCCCAGAGATGTTTGCTCCCATGAACCATTCTATAATGGGGCGTGCTCAAAAGAATGGCATTTTGAATTTTAACACTATATATTTAAGGGATTTTGCCATAAACGATTATGGACAGGTGGACGATTCTCCTTATGGCATTGAAGCCGGAATGGTGCTGCGCCCGGAACCACTCGCAAAAGCCATTGACTCTTGCGAGCCAAAGAAAAACAATGCCACCGTAATTTTGCTTGCGGCAGACGGCACAACGCTTACACATTCCTTGGCAAAAGAGCTTTCTCAAAAAGAGCATTTGATTTTGGTGTGCGGGCATTACAAAGGCGTGGATGAACGCATTAGGCAAAGCAGGGTTGATTTATCCGTTAGCATTGGGAATTATGTTGTGAGTGGTGGCGAATTGCCAGCTATGATTTTGAGTGATGCGGTTGTGAGGTTAATACCGGGTGTATTGGGTGCCATGGAAAGCGCAGAAACAGATTCCTTTGCCCAAGACGGATTGCTCGGCTGCCCGGTATGGACAAGACCGCAGGAATTTGAAGGCATGAAAGTGCCGGATATTTTGCTTTCCGGGCATCACGAAAACATACGCAAATGGCAAAAGAGTAGAGGCGTTGCATGCAACTATTACGGTAACCAATAATAATGATTTTGGAGAAGAGGATGCTTATCATCCCATACCCAATCGTTTTCTATATTCTAACCACTAATGGCTAAAATTGTCCCTTTATTCCTCCTACTGCTTTCTACCCTTGCTTTTTCAAGGGCTTCTGCGGTGATAACTCTTGAAATGCCCGTTGGCGCACGCCAACTGGGCATGGGCGAATCCGGTGTGGCTCTTGCAGATGATGGCAATACGCTTTACTACAATCCTGCGGGCTTGGCTTTTGGGCCGCTTGCAAATGAATGGGAATTGTCTCGGGCGGGGCAGCCACAAGGGACTGCCTCTACGGGACAATTTTACACCGCCTTTGCCGCACGTAATCGCAGGGGATTTTTGACTCGGAACGAGGTTTGGGCAGGGACTGTAAATGGGATTTTGCATTTTGATGGGACTGTTTGGCATAACGATATAACCGTTCCTTTAGAAGGAAATGCAAAACTCAGAGATGTTGTGCGAACATTCATTGGCTCGGAAATTTCTCTGGATTCAATTTCCGGCGTTGTGCGGAATTATAACGGAGTAAAAATGCTGAGCGAAGAAGAACGCTTGGTTGAAGTGAGAATTCCCTTTTCTGTAATGATTAAAGATACGGTTACTGCATTGCTCTACGAAACGCGTACAGAAAAGCTTTGGGTGGGAACAACAAAAGGCTTGTTCCGCTTTGACGGCAGAGGCTTCAAGGATTTTACCTCTGAATTTGGAACACGCAGAATTACCGCAATTGCAAACCAGGGCGCAACGCTTTGGATTGGAACAGACAACGGGCTATTCGCTTATAGAAACGGAGTTTTTGAACAAAGAGGCTCGGTTTTGCCTTCTCAAAAAATCACTTCAATTTCTTGGCACGAAATGCGTAAAGAACTTTACGTTGGCGTTGAGGGTGCAGGCATTGCCCGCCTTACCCCAAAACAAAACAACGAAGACAAAGACAAGTGGGCCATATATACTCTGCAAGACGGCATTATAGATTTAGAGCCAAAAGCTATAGCCATAGATAGTTCGGGGCATATATGGGCAGTGCACAAAGAAGGGCTTTCGCATTTTAATCTTAGAAGATGGGAGCAAGTTCGCTTTGATAACAATGAGGTTCACAGCATAACCGTTGCAGAAAAAGGCACTATCTGGGTAGGCACAAATAAAGGTGTGTGGAGCTACCTGCCTGAATATGCAACTCCAAGCGGGCGCAAAAGCGAAACAGAACAAACAGATAGCACTCAGAATGCTCAGGGCCAGTGGAGCCACTACCACACAGGCAACGGGCTTGCCAGCAATACGGTTTGGAACGTGCTTTCGCTGGGCAACGATTTATGGTTGAGCACAGCGGCCGGCGTGGAACGCTACCATGCTGCGCAAAATCAAGTAGCGTTTTTCTATGAACAGCTTTTGCCGATTTTGGATATCCCCGGCCTTTATCATTTATACACAGGCGTAACATTCCCGCTGGGCGATTGGGGAACTTGGGGAATGTTTTTGAATTTCATAAGTTTTGGCGAGTCAACCGATAGCAGTTTAACAACAGGCAAAACCAGCACATTCAATAGCTCCGAGGTTGTTGTTGGTTTAAGCTATGGAACAAGGTTGAATAAAAACTGGGCTTTGGGTTTGAATTTTAAATTCTTTTATTCCGCTCTGAGTTCCGGTGCGGCTTTGAATGAACCCGATGCAACCACAATGAGTTATGCCATAGATGTAGGCGTTTTGGGGCGCGATTTGGGAGTAAAGGGGCTACGTTTTGGAGCGGTGCTTGCAAACATAGGTCCCAATGTTTATTATGTTGACAAATCAAATGACGACCCTATTCCCCTCACTTGGCGTTTTGGACTTTCTTATGATTTGCTAAAGCATCCTGATCATCGCGTTACATTGAACGCCGATTACAGCAAAACGGTTATTTATGAAAATTCAAAAGGTGAAGCGCAACCCTTTTACATCTCTGCTTGGAGAGCCTGGCTTTACCCGGAAACCGTGCAAGAAAACGACAGCAAATTTGACACTTTCAGAAAATCCTTTCAAGAAGGCATATTGAATTTTGGAGCGGAATATGTTTATGCAGGCACCGTTGCTTTACGAGCAGGCTATCTCCATGACAAAATAGGCCAAAGGCAAGAATTGGATATAGGGCTTGGAGTAATGCTCTCAGATATGCTGCAATTAGACATTGCAAGCATTCAAAATGTGAGCAACCTAGACGGAGTTAGAGACGGGCAACTGAGATTTGCAGGCTTGTTCAGATTTTAACATTTACTATATTTCAATGGTGTTTGGAATAATTCAAAAAAAGGGCGATGAAAACAAACTTTGTGGCAAAGTAATCGGGTATGTAAAGGTTTCCAAACCGGAACCCGGCAGCAATGAAGAAACTCCTTTTGACTCTCTCATAAGCCCAGACGGGGTTTTGGCAATACAAGCAGACTATTCCAAAAATCTGGACTTTGATGCCTTTCGCAGCAATTTGCAGCAATCCTTGCCCAAAGGTTTGCAAGAAGTTTTGAAGCAGATATTTGAAGACGAAGAAATAAAAGAAACTCTGGAATCGGCAAAAAAAGTGAGTTTGAGCATTATCCCTCCAAAAGGCGGAGACCGAATGAGCGATTTTTTCCCAGTCCCGGCGCAAATAGTCCCCTTTCAATCAGAAGAAGCATTGCTAAACGAAGACGGCGATATTTACTTTTTAGGCGAATTCTCTTCCGTAGGCACAGCGCATCTCTTTTTAATGGGTTTCCCCATACTTTACCAATCAAAATACAGAGAGCTTGTAGAGCAAGAGAAAAAACAGCAGGTTGACGAACTTTTAGCAGAGATAGAAAGCGGTAAAGAGTTGCCAAAAAAAATAGAATACGAAGAGAATTTGGCTATTCATTTGGAAGGCGATTTGAGTAACTTCAAAGGCAATTTGCTGGAATTGCTAGACATTCAGATTTTGCCTAAAATAATGTACACAATAGAAAAAAACGACTTTGAAAGCTTCAAAATTGGGATAAACACTTTCCGCAATTTTATGCAAACATACCCGCAACAGCAAGATATTGAAAAAGTGATTTCCATTTTGCAAGACATAAACGAAAAAAAGCATCCCAACGCAAGCGACTCTAAACACCTTACCCTGCTTTGCAAAAAAATGAGTGCCTTGCATCACGAAGAATTTGAAAACTTGCCGGCAATACAGAAGGAGTTGGAAGAAATTAACAGTTGAGAATGGAGAGTTGAGAGTTGAGAGTTGAGAAATGTGATATAGATGGTCTTTTAATAGTTTATCCTGATGTTTTTCCGGATGCACGCGGGTGGTTTTTTGAGTCTTATAATGCGGAAAAATTTAGAGCCATTGGCATAGACACCGTTTTTGTGCAAGACAACCACAGCCGTTCAGTAAAAAACACGCTGCGAGGCTTGCATTATCAAAAAAATCCCGGGCAGGCAAAGCTTGTTCGCTGCTCCCATGGCAAAATTTGGGACGTGGCTGTGGACATCCGCAAAAACAGCCCTACTTATGGCAAATGGCATGCACTGGAATTGAGCGAGGAAAACAAAAAATTCTTCTATATACCTATAGGTTTTGCTCACGGTTTTTGCGTACTTTCTGACTTTGCAGAGGTTCAGTATAAATGCAGTTCGGTATATAATGGAGCCGAGGAAGCAGGCTACGCTTGGGACGACCCAAAAATAGCGATAAAATGGCCCATAAAAGAGCCAATTTTAAGCAAAAGAGACTTGGAAAACCCTTTAATTGGATGAATCTGGGGTTTGATGCACCTTACGTTCTGCAATGCGGGCTGCTTTGCCACGTAGGCCGCGCATATAATAAATGCGGGATTTGCGTACGCTGCCGTGGGTATCGGTTGCTATGGAGTCTATGAGCGGGGAGTGCATTTGGAAAATACGCTCAACGCCAATGCCGTTAGAGATTTTGCGAACGGTTAACGAGGAGCTTACACCGGTGCCTTTACGCTGGATAACCACGCCTTTAAAGGGCTGAATGCGGCTTTTTACCTTGCCATCTGCGGTTTTTTCCATAATTTTGACATTTACCGTAACGGTATCGCCCGCCCGGAAATCAAAAGCGTCTTTCTTTTTATTTTCCTGATGTATTGCCTCAATATTAAGTTTGGACATAAAAACCTCAAAAATCTAGAAAAGAAAATATAGAAAATTTAATGGAAAATGTCAAGGGGAAAAAGCCCCCGAAGATGAAAAATAATTTACCAACGCCAGATTTTACTTTTCGCCCCATTTCCACTTTACTTTTTGCCCCACTTCCACTTTACTTTTCGCCCATTTTCTATTTTACTTTTTGCCCAAGTAAAAAAGGAGCCGTAAAAATGACAGATTATCCTCGCTGGCGTACAGATAGCATAAAAGAAGCGCTTAAAACCCGCCGTGTTGTAATTGTATCCGGTGCAAGGCAAACCGGAAAAACAACCGTTGCCAAGGAAATTCTCAATAAACACAATGTTTTTATGCCTTTGGATAAAAAGAACATTTTGACCGCCGCTCTTGATGACCCTGCGGGTTTTGTAAAAAACAAGTTTGGAACAATGATAATAGACGAGATTCAAAAAGCCCCGGACCTTATTCCGGAAATCAAATATGTTGTGGATAATGATAGACGGCCAGGGCAATACCTGCTCACTGGGTCTGCCAATATAAAATCTTTGCCCAGCGTAACAGAAAGCTTGGCGGGCAGGGTAAAAAATATTCGCTTGCGGCCGCTTGCACAAGGAGAAATACTTCGCAAAAAACCTGCTTTTTTGAATATGGCTTTTGAAGGAGAGTTCCCAAAGAAAATAATAGGCTACGATAAGGAAGCCATATTTGATTTGGCGTTTAGAGGTGGCTACCCGGAAACTGTGTTATTGAAAATGCAAAAAGATAGGCGTGATTGGCACAAGGATTATATAGACACTTTAATAGCGAGAGATTTGAAGGATATTGCAAATATAAAACGCCAAGATTCTTTGCGTGAGCTTATAAAAATTTTAGCTTCGTGGTCGGGAAAATTTATGGATTTGCCGCCAATTTGCAATGCACTTGGTTTATCAAAGCCTACAACGGATTCTTACATCAATGCTTTGGAAGCTCTTTACTTGTTTGAGAAAGTGGCTCCTTGGACAAAAACGGATTATGACCGCGTTGGGCGCAGCCCTAAAACTTATGCAACGGATACCGGATTAATGACATCGGTTCTTGGCTGGAACAAAAAGGAAGTTATGCTGAATCCAGACCGTGCCGGCAAACTGATGGAAACTTTTGTGTTCCACGAATTGGCGGCGCAAGTTGATTTAGGTGGTGTGTATTCATTGTATCAATACAGGGACAGAAAGGGTAGGGAAATTGATTTCATCATAGAGCGAGAAGATGAAACATTAGTTGGCGTGGAAGTAAAAGCCGGGCAAAGTGTATCCAAAGAGGATTTTGCGTCGCAAATTTGGTTTAAGGAAAATATAATCAAAGGAAAAAAGCCTTACACAGGAATAGTTTTATATTCCGGAGAACACACGCTTTCTTTTGGCAACGGAATGCAAGCAGTTCCAATAGCGGCTTTGTGGGAGTGAAAAATATGCCATTTCTCCCTATATCCCGCAAAGAAATGGATGTCCTTGGCTGGGACTATGCAGATGTAATCATTGTAAGCGGGGATGCCTATGTGGATCATCCTTCTTTTGGGCATGCTGTGATAGCTAGGATTTTGGAAAGCGAAGGTTTGCGGGTTGCAATTTTGCCCCAGCCAAATTGGCAAGACGATTTACGCGATTTCAAAAAACTGGGGCAACCTAGGCTGTTTTTTGGCGTGACCTCCGGCTGCCTTGATTCCGTTGTGAGCCACTACACGGCAAATAAAAGGCTCCGCAGCGATGATGCCTACACGCCGGGGGGTAAAGCCGGGTTTCGCCCGGACCGTGCAACAAGCATTTATTCAAAAATATTAAAACAACTCTTCCCAAATACACCCGTAATTTTAGGCGGCATAGAAGCCTCGCTCCGCAGAACCACGCATTACGATTTTATGGAAAGCCGCCTGATGCCGAGCATCCTTTGCAACAGCGAAGCAGATTTGCTGGTTTATGGAATGGGCGAAAAACCTATTTTAGAAATAGCAAAAAAAATGCAAAACGGAGCAGATATATCAGATATATACGCAACAAAGCAAATAGCTTTCCTAAAAAACTCTCAACTCTCAACTNNNAACTCTCAACTCTCAACTAAATTAAACTCCCATGAAGATTGCTTAAAAGATAGTGATAAGTTCTTGGAGAATACTAAAATCCTTGAGCAAAACTCAGAAATAATTCTAACGCAAAAAATCGGGGATAAAACTCTGGTAATAAACCCTCCGTTTGCACGGATGAGCGAGGCAGAAATTGATAAAAGCTTTGATTTGCCTTACGAAAGAAAACCGCATCCACGCTATTTGAGGCGAGGCAATCTTCCCGCTTATGAAATGATAAAGCATAGCATAACAACGCATAGGGGATGTTTTGGCGGCTGTTCGTTTTGTGCAATTCATGCGCATCAGGGGAAATTTATAGCGAGCAGGAGTGAGAAAAGCATTTTGAAAGAGGTTCAGGCTCTTGCAGAGATGCCGGATTTCAAGGGTAATTTGAGCGATTTGGGGGGGCCAAGCGCAAATATGTATAAAATTGGCGGAATGGATAAAAATCTGTGTTCCAAGTGCAAGCGAATTGGCTGCCTTTTCCCCAAAGTTTGCAATAATCTAAACACAAATCACAAGGCTATGAATGAACTTTACAAAAAAGTTTTGAAGGTTAAGGGAGTAAAAAGGCTTTTTATAGGCAGCGGAGTTCGCCACGACATGCTTTTGCACGTTCCAAACGAGGAATGCAAAAAAGAGAATGCTATTTACACGGAAAATTTAATTCTGCATCACACAAGCGGGCGCCTTAAACTTGCTCCAGAACATACGGAAAGCCATGTCCTTGAACTTATGCGAAAATCAGGTTTTGATGTCTATAAAAAATTCATGCTCATTTTTCAAAAGATATGCGAGAAGCACAATTTGAAAACCCAGATTATGCTTTATTTGATGTCTAGCCATCCGGGATGCACAATAAACGATATGAAAGCCCTTGCAAAAACTCTCAAGGATTTAAATATTCAACCTGAGCAAGTTCAGGATTTTACCCCAACACCCTTTACTCTTAGCACAGCTTTATTTTACCTTGCTCTGAAAAACAATAAGAATGCACCTTTTGTTGCAACAGGCAAAGAAGAAAAGCTGGAGCAGAAGAATATGTTTTTCACTTTTCCCCTTGACAACACCTAAGAATTTTTCTACATTTGTGAGTATGATGTTGTACACCGCCCCAAATACGGCAACCGGAGCTTTCAGTGCAGGCCAAGCCTTGCACCCGT
>LIUI01000076.1 GCA_001462235.1 Fibrobacteria bacterium GUT307 | reverse complement strand
GTTCGAATCTCGCCCTTCCCGTAAGGTTAGAATACCGCGAGGTCATTCTTATGGATGGCTTCTTTTTGGTTTTTTGTCCCAATAATTTTGCCTAGGTGCTCGCTGTTAAAATAGCTTATTCCTCTGGCTATTTTGTTTCCTTTTAAGTCTTTTACATCTATTAAATCTTTTGCATTAAAATGCCCGCTTACATTCACAATGCCAACCGGCAAAACGCTTGCGTTCTTTTTTCTTATGGCATTTGCCCCGCCATCGTCTAAGGTAATTGAACCTTTGGGTGTGCTTACAAAGGAGAGCCATTTTTTTCTGCTCCCAAGTTTTTTAGGCTTCCCCAAAAATAATGTCCCGGTTGCGTTCTCAAACAAAACTTCGTGAGGCAAGATTTTAGCGCCATTTGCCAAAAAAGCATTGCACCCGGAGCGAGTCACGGCTTTTACCGCTTCTAGCTTGCTGTGCATGCCCCCTGTGCTTACCGCAGAACCCGCAGTACCAGGCTTCCCCGCAAAAGCCAATATCTCTGCTGTTATCTCCGGCACCAAGTTTAAAAGCCGTGCTTTGGGGTTTGTTTTGGGATTGGAATCAAAGAGGCCGTCTTCGTCTGTGAAAAGCAAAAGCAAATCTGCATTCCAAAACAGAGCAACATCGCTTGACAATTTATCGTTATCGCCAACTTTTATTTCTGCCACGGCAACCGAATCGTTTTCGTTTATAATCGGAATAACATTGTGTTTTAGCATTGAGTTCAGGGTATTTTGCAGATTTTTATAGCGGTTTCTATCTCTAAAATCATCAGCAGACAGGAGAATTTGCCCTACTAGCATTTTTTCTTTTTCAAAAGCATCCCTATAATCGTGCATTAAATCTATTTGCCCAATAGCTGCACAGGCTTGTTTGGTTGCAATGTTCTCCGGTTTTTTTGAATACCCAAGTTTAGCCATTCCGGTGCCAACAGAGCCGCTGGTAACTATGGCAATTTCCTTCCCCGCTTTTTGCAAAACGGCCACCGATTCCGCAAGTTTTTTGATAAAATTCAAATTAACGCTGCCTTTGGTGCCGGGTTCAATTAAAATTTTTGAGCCGATTTTTATAACAATCCGCTTTGCCTCGGCTAATACATGTTTTCGCAGTTCGCTCATATTAAAACGCTAAAACATTAGAATACAAACTGGGCCTTGCCAAGCCGCCGTTTTATCTCTTCCATAATTTCCAGTTCTTCTTTTTCGCTATTTGCTTTGTATGTAACGCTAAAGCGCACAAAGGAGCCTGCATCGTCCCAAGGGACGGTGGAAATGCTGTGTTCAAGGATAAGCCACTGGGAAAATTCCTCTGCATTTGCAAATTCGGGACCATCTTTGACGCTTTTTGGAATTTGGCAATAGAGGTAAAAGGAGGCTTTGGGCTTGGTGGCTTTGAAGCCCACGGAATTCAATGCTTCTACAAGCAGGTTATGGCGGCGGGAATATTTTTGCGCGGTTTTTTCCGTGATTTCTGTGTGAGAGAGTGCCTCGCAGCCCGCAAGCTGTATGGCTTTGAACTGGCCGGAATCGTTGTTGTCTTTAACGGTGGCAAAGGCTTTTACAATCCCTTCGTTGCCAACAACAAAACCCAAACGCCAGCCTGTCATGTTGAAGGCTTTTGAAAGGGAATGTATTTCTACTCCAACATCTTTTGCGCCTTCTAGGCTCAAAAAAGAGAGTGGTTTATAATCGTCAAAGGTAAGTGCGGCGTATGCGGCATCTTGAACAACTATTAAATTATTCTTTTTTGCAAATTCAATTACCTGTTCAAAGAATTCTTTTGTTGCAACCGCGCCTGTTGGATTATTTGGATAATTTATGTAGAGAAGTTTTGCTTTTTCCAAAATATTTGCAGGGATTTTTGAAAGGTCTGGCAAAAAATTGTTCTGTGCCACGAGCGGCAATTTGTGCACCGAGCCGCCGAGCCAAGTGGTCATTGTCCCTATAACAGGATAGCCGGGAACTGTGCTTAGGCAAATATCGCCGGGATTTATAAAAGCCTGAGCCATCATTGCGAGGGCTGGTTTTGAGCCTATGGAATGGTTTATTTCTGTGCTTGGGTTTATGCCTTTAACGCCGTAAACCTTTTCAAGGTATGCCACTGCCTCCAGCTTGAACGCGTCTATGCCGTTATCTGCGTAGTCGCGGTTTTCCCATTCAAGGGCTTCTCTGTGCAGGCGGTCTATAACGCGGCTATTTGCCATCCAGTCCGGTTCTCCAACTCCCATATCTATTATGGGAAAATCCGGGCGTTTAGCCTGTGCTTCTCTACGCGCTCTTTTTATTTTTTCGAATTTATAAAGAACGGTATCTTTGCCAAATTTGCTCCCGCCAATGCGTTCTGCAAATAGATTTTGAATATAGGATTCTTGCATAAAGGTGAAAAATAGTAAATTTTACTTTCTAAGTTTTACCCGTGTCAAAATACATACTTAAAAGGTTGCTCTTGATACTCCCTACAATGCTTGGGATTTCTTTTGTTTGTTTTTTAATTATTCAACTGGTACCTGGGGGTCCTGTTGAAGAGATGATTTCAAAGGCACAGAGCGCGGCAAATATGAAGGGCGGTTCGCACGCCTTGACCGCGGAGCAGATTGAGCAGATAAAGGCGTATTTTGGTTTTGACAAGCCTTTGATTGAGCGTTATTTTATTTGGCTTTGGAAAGTTTTGCGTTTGGATTTTGGGAATAGTTTTGCTTACGGCGGTTCTGCGTGGAGTGTTATATCTTCTAAGTTTCCTGTTTCGTTGTTTTTTGGATTGAGTTCGTTTTTGATTTCTTATTTGGTTTGCATTCCGCTTGGGCTTGCCAAGGCAGTGAAGAACGGTTCCAAGTTTGATTCCATTACGAGTGCATTTATGTTTTCCGGTTATGTTGTGCCGGGTTATGCTCTTGGCATTTTGCTGATAGTATTTTTGGCAGGCGGTTCGTTTTTGGATTTGTTCCCTTTGGGAGGTTTAGTTTCCGATAATTTTGACGACTTGTCTTTTCTTGATAAAATTTTTGATTTGCTCCACCATTTATTTTTGCCTTTTCTGTGTTACATTTTAGCAGAGTTTGCTTTTTTAACTCTTTTAATGAAAAACTCAGTTTTGGAGGAGCTAGGAAGGGACTATATGCGAACTGCCCTTGCAAAGGGCCTCTCTTTTAGGGAGGCATTATTTAAGCACGCTCTGAGAAACGCTCTTTTGCCTTTAGCCACCAGAATGAGCGAGATTTTCACCCTTATGTTTGCCGGAGCTCTTTTGATAGAGAAGGTTTTTGACATAGACGGTATGGGGCTATTATATTACAATGCGATGGTTCACAGAGATTATAATGTAGTGTTAGGCATAATTGTGCTTTCATGTTTTATGGCAATGCTAGGCCGTTTGTTCAGCGATTTGCTCTACGGCCTTATTGACCCAAGAATTAAGCTATAGCTGTAGTGGCAATAAATTTTGCTTAAGTTTTTGGAGAAAGTTTCCGATAAAGGATATAGATATAGACATGCCGGAAATGCCGGAATTTTATGAAACTACCCGATTTATGGGGTGGAGTGTAAAATAATTTTCTATATTGCTACTCTTTCACTGGTGTGAAATTATGAATTTTGTGCGCACACATATCAGTTTAGAAGGCTCACCCGTCTCCATACAGGTGAGTTTTCCCAGATTTTTGCTGTTTTTTATCGGGGTACTCAAAAAAATAGTCCAATTATCGCTACTTATCCTTGTTTTGAACCTGTTTGGGACCTGGACCCACAAGCATTTTATGGAAACAGCTCAGGAACAAAAAAACCGCCTCTACTCAAGGCTCCAAAGCCTAAGCGTAGAAATGGATTCCCTAGACCATAAAATATCCAAATCCTACAGAAACGAAGACAGGCTTTATGCCAAATTCGGGCTTGCAGTGCCAGATACCAATATGAGAGAAATGGGAATCGGAGGGCCGGTTCTTCCAGATAGCGCCCTTGTATGGTCTGCCACGCCTATAAAGAAACTAAAATCCAGCCTAACAGACAGATTCCATAAAATTGAAACCAAAATAGACCGCTCCCATAATTCCTTCTTGAACCTGCAGCTCTACGTGGAACAATTATATGGAAGCCTGCAGTACACACCTTCCATTATGCCCACACTCGGCATGCTAAGCTCGGGCTTTGGTCTCCGCACCCATCCTGTAACAGGGGAATTTGGAAAGATGCACCAAGGAATAGACATCACCGCACCGAGATGGACACCTATCCGCGCCAGCGCAAACGGCCGCGTTGATATGGTTTCAGATAGCGAAACCTTGGGAAAATATGTATCCATAGACCACGGGAACGGCTTTGTAACCCGCTACGGACACATGGTAAAAACCTTTGCAAAAGAAGGGCAAATGGTAACAAGGTTTGATGTCATAGGCTACGTCGGGAACACGGGACGCACAACGGGAAACCACCTTCACTACGAGGTGTGGCTCAACGGCTTGGCCATGAACCCGACTTATTATATACTTCCAGATCAATATTCTGTAGAATAGATCAGAAAGTTCCACAATTAGTTTAGGAGTTTTTATGAATCCTTTAATCGGGATGGCAATGCTTTTATTGCCGGAATGTCCCTATTTTTATGAATTCTTTCCCGACCCTGTGGACGTGCCCGATAACGAAGGCGAATACATAAAGGTAAAATGGGAAAGCGCGCCTGTACCATGGGATTCCATCTATTTGCAGATGGATGATAATAAGGCCTTTGCTGTATATGTTCCACCGGATTCTTTTTTTACGGAACTACTGTTGCATAGAGCCGCACCTGCAGCCTGCCCTGTGAAAACAGGCTTGCTATGCCAGCCCCTTACAGGCACGGCTCTCCCGAATAGCCGAGCCACCGTGTGGAGCTTGAGAGCCGGCAACTGCAGAGATACCGTGTATTTGCCTACCCCTAAGGCTGGGGAAATTATCAGAAGATTTGAGAGCGAAGAAGATTCTACTGCCACCACACTAGACTCCCTTATTTCTTCTTATGGGGAAATACCGCTTTACATATCGGAATTTGCGCCTTGCCCCGAAGAAGGAATCCCTGAATGGTTTGAAATCACTAACCGCACAATCAAGGCTTTCCCGCTAAACGGCATCTCTGATTGCAAAGCGAAAGCACCTCTGAAAACATCGGATTTTATCAAAGGAAAAAGCTCGGTTTTAATCACCAAAGACAGCACGGATTTAAGGGCATTTTTGCAAACAAACGAAATTCCTATTTACCAAATGTCCATAGCTACCCTTAAAAACCTTGCAGATACTTTGCGGCTTTGTTCAAATGATCTAAAACTGGATTCTGTAATGTGGGGCAAGCAAGTGAAGCACCCCGTGAAATGCCCCGGCACGGAAAGCATCACTCCGGGCTTTGTACCTAAGGTCTCTAATAATAAACAAAAAATTCTGCAAATATCAGAACGGGTTTTAAAACGTTCAAAAAAGAATACAATGCTTAGAATACGCATGTATTCCGAGAGCAAAGTAGAGCTTAGATTGATAGATAGAAACGGAACCGGCATCTTAAAGAAAACTTTTGATGCACAGTTTGGCAATTCGTGGATTGAAATTCCGGAATGGCGGCATTGCCAGAATGGACCATGCTTTATTCGCTTGCAGGGGGAAGGGGTAGATGAAACGGCTGCTTTTATTGTTAGTCCTTAAATGCTATGCGTTAACGCTTCCGTCTTTGAATAATCCTGCAATTTGGAATGCAGAAGAAAATTGGGAAGTGAAAAAAACAAATACAGCAGCGTTCCGTTATAGCGAACCTTTTGAAAATTTTCACAATGGAAAATTGGATATTGCTTGGAGCGATGGACGGTTTTTGGCGGCGGCGGGTTTTGGCAGCGCAAGCTTGGATTCCATTTACAGAGAACTTGAATTTTCCGGCGATATTGGAATTAGGCCTTTTGATTTTTTATCATTTAGAATAGGAGAAACGGCGAATATATCATGGGTTCCGCAAAATGGTTCTTGGCAGGAGCATAAAATTTTAGTAGGTGCAAATTTTTTTTATGATTGGGTAAAAATTTCACTTTTGCAAAGAACGCATCTGGTTTCAGAAACACCCACCTCTTTTTCTTGGCTCCTAACTTGTGAAGCAAATTTTACGCATTACTCATTTGGCACGCAATTTCCAGACTTTCGTCTTTATCAACAAATATCTCTGGGATATTTTAACATTTACAATTCCTTTGAATATCCGGGACCTGTGCTTGGCTTTGGTTTTACCATTAGCCTTTCGCATTTCTTTGCCGGAGCTGGGTATTTGCGAGGTGCCTACCCAAGCGGACATCTTGGGTATATGATGGGGTTTAAATAGCCGGCACCGGATGCATCAAAGTTTCGTTTACGTTAAAGAATATATTGTGGTAATATTTTTGCAATAGGTAAATTGCAGTTTTTGAATCCGACCAATCTTTTTTTACGCTGATGGTGGCAAGCCCCCTTGTTATCAGTTGCATACTTTCTGGCAAATCAAACTTCCACCGCAGTTCATCCCATCTAAAAATCATAATGGGAACTCTGGGGCTTTCTGCAAGCCCTCGTGTTCCTCTGTCGTTTTTAATTTCAAATGGACCCAATTTCAAATCTTTTGCTCTGCGTAAAATTCCCATTTCGCCAAGAGAAAAGCGGAGCATTTTGTAATCCGGATATTCGGAAAGTACATTTTCTCTTAGCAACAAGCGATAAGTTACAATAACCAAAATTTCATGGAAAGGTCTTTGCTCAACAATGGAACTGTCTTCGTAAAGGGCAGCTTGTTCTATGCTTTCTAGCCAAAAACGGGAATTATCTGTTAGCAAAAGCAAAACGCTATCCGGTGTGGCGGTTTTTGCCGGGATACTGAGCAATTTTTGGTATGCACCTTCTAATGCCTGAATTTTATGTTCGTTGTCCGTTGCAATTTCGGTTTGCGGCTGGCTAGATGCACAAGAAAAAAGCGATGTGGCTAGGATTAAAAGGATTAAAGGCATGGTAAAAATTTAGAAAATTCCCTTTCTATCCACGCATTGCTCCAGCCAAAAATCGTAGAACGGCGGACAATTCTTTTTACGGTTTTTCTGGTTATCTTAATGCCACCCTCGGTTATAACACGCAGATTATCCGCGGCCATTAAACTTGGCCATAAACAGAATAGGCGAATTCTGTGTTCGCACCTGGGCAAAATTTTTATGTAGCTTTTTACATCCTGCAAATGCCGCATTGCTTTTTTTATCAGTTCGCCGGTGACGGAATTTTTTTTCTCTTGCGAGGTTTCCGGAGAAAAAAATTCCTGCACGGAATTTATACCATGCTTGCGGCAAAATTCCACAGGCACAAAACAAACTTTTCTTGCAGAATCTTCTTGTATGTCTTTTATTATGTTCACAAGCTGCAAGGCAAGCCCAAAAGATACCGCAAGTTCACGCATTCTTTTTTGCTGTTTCTCCTTGAAATTTTTTCCACTATGGCAAAATAATTCGGTAAGCATATTGCCTACAAGCCCGGCTACAAAATAACAATACCTATCTAAATCAGATTCATTTTCAATGTAAAACCAGCCATCGGTTCTAGCTTCTTTTCGCTCGGCAAATTCTGCCATTCCGCTACACATTTCTTCAACAGCCTTTTTTACTGCGTTAGCAACTTGTTCCGGATATTCCGAAAGCAATGGAATTACCACAGCGGCGTTGCTGCACAAGGCGTAATCGGCTTTTTCACTATCTTTCCAATTTTGCGGCAATGCTTCAACAAATATGTCTGCACTATTTTTACCCAAATTCAACGCTTGCGAAAATTTTTTTAGCAGATTGGATTTTTCACTAGCTGGTAGGTCCGGGTCGTCTTCTATGGTGTCTGCAATTCGCATATATAAATATGCCAAGAGGACAGGCCTTCTCAAATTTTCTCCCAAAACTTTTATATTGAGAGCAAAAGTACGCGATACTTTGCCAAGCTCTTCTTCTGCGTATTTCCAAGCCTTATCGCGACACATAATTACAACTTAGCATCTCCTCTTAAAAACAGCATGAGCCTCCCCTGCTTATCTGCAATCCTAAGGTCATTGTTCTGTTGCCACTGCGCTTTTGCAGAAAGTTCACTATTGGAAATTTCATCGCCCTTTGTCAAAGCCTGATTCAACAGCTTGGTATAAATTTGAAGATACCTGTCTTGTTGCAAGCGAACGATTTCATTGGTGCTAAAAGCACGAATCTTAATCTCTAAGAATATAGATAGCCCCATGCCGATTATTATCAAAACCCAATGCTTGTAGGGAAACAGATAATACAAAGCACAGGCACAGGACAAATTCCCTGCCCAGAAAAACAAAGTGCTTGCAAAGCGGATTAACTTTCGTTTTTTGCCTTTCCAAAACATGGGTAAATATGGCCAAACCTTCCCGTTTCTTATATGCTTTTCTAAATCTGCAGGGTAATCCAAAAAACGGCACCAAAAGAAATAAATTGGCCAGAAAACCAAGGGTAGCCAGAAAAACGAGCCTACCCCACTAACCTTGTCAAAAAATAATTCAAAATTCACAAGGGGAATATAGAAAAAATTTCTACATTGCTCCTAACAGCCAATGGCAAATTCCCATTCAGAAAATAACAGACGCATAGCGAAAAATACGCTATTTCTTTACTTTAGGAGCATTCTTCTTCTGTTTGTGGGGCTTTACACAAGCAGGGAAGTTTTAGCACAGTTGGGCGTTAGCGATTTTGGCATTTACAATGTTGTTGGCGGGGTTATTATTCTTTTCAGTTTTATACAAAATGCGATGAACAGTGCAACAAGCCGTTTTTTTACTTTTGATTTAGGCAAAGGCAATTTTGAGCAATTGAAGAGAACTTTCAGCTTGAGCATGCTCATTCACATTTTTACAGCGTTGCTTGTTTTTATTTTGGGCGAAACGGTTGGCTTGTGGTTTTTGAACACACAGCTTATTATACCCGAAGAAAGAATGGAGGCGGCTAATTTTATTTATCAGTTCACTATCTTTACCGCCTGTGTTGGCATTTTGCAATTGCCTTATATGGTTGCAATAAATGCTCATGAGAGAATGAAAGTGTATGCATACACAGCGATTGCAGATGCTGTATTCAAATTAGCGATTGCTGTTTCATTGGGGTTTGCTTCTGTTGACAAATTGAAGATTTATTCTGTTTTGCTGTTTGCAGTTTATGCTATTATGGTTGTTTTTTATTGGGTTTATTGCCATAAGAATTTTCCTGAGACGCATTTCAAGTGGTTTTGGGATAAGAAGATGTTTTTGGAGAGGATGGCTTTTAGCAGCTATGAATTTTTAGGAGGTATTTCTAGTGTTTTAGCAGTGCAAGGCGGAACGATTTTAATAAATCGTTTTTATGGAATTCTGCTGAATGCTGCCAATGGAGTTTCTGAGCGGGTAATGGCAGCAGCAAACCAATTCACAGGAAATTTTTTTGCAGCGATTGCTCCTCAGATAACAAAATCATTGTCAAAAGGCGAAATGGATTATTTTTATTCAATGGTAATTCGCTCGAGCAAATTTTGTTTTCTGCTGAGTTTCTTGGTAATGGCACCGCTCGCTTTGCAAATAGATTTTGTATTAAGCGTTTGGTTGAAAGTTGTTCCAGATTACGCTGGGATTTTTTGCCAGCTGAACATAGTAAATATAATTTTAATCTTTACATTTATATCTGTTTGGCATGGAATAATATCGACCGGCAAAAATAAAAAATTCCGCATCATAGACAGTCTTATGATTATTACGATGTTTCCGTTTATATATTTCGGTTTGCATTTTTCTCCTGTTGGGTATATATGCTCCCATATACTGGTTAATTTTTTCAGGGTTATCCACGCCATGTTTTCGCTCCGCAAATTGACTGGCTTTTCTGTTAGGGCTTTGGTTAACCAGTCTTTGGTCAGGTGCCTTGCAGTTGGTGCCATTTCCCTTCCATTGCCTTTTGTTGTAGGCAATTATTTAAGCGGTGTTTATGGTTTCTTTGCAAGCGGTGCATGTTTTTTGGTTATATTCATTCCGTCTTCGCTGTTTTTGGTTTTAACAAAGAACGAAAGGAATCGTTTGTTCGATTTTATGAAAGCGAGATTTAGGTGAAAACATAAAATATGAAACGTAAAAAATCTACATTATCCATAATGCTGCGGTAGGCACGGCTAGCATATTTTTGCTAAAATGAATAGTCCTATCGCCGGAATACAGAATAATTCCAACAAAATCGCTTTTGCCATTAACAATATTTTTTGCAAACCATTCCAAATGCTTAAAATCCTCTTTAGAAACATTATGCCCTGACTTTGCTTCAATGCCAAGCAATGCACCGTCTTCTCTTTCAATTATAAAATCAATCTCCCTTTTTTCTCTATCCCGGTATTGGTAAAGCAAATATTCATTTTTTAAATCTACGAGCGTAGCAATTTCCTGAAAAATAAAAGTTTCAAAAAGTTTCCCAGAACGATCATGATTTAACAAAACTTCACTTTTATTCCATCCTAAAATTGAAGTCATAAGCCCAGTGTCGGTTGCGTAAAATTTTGCT
>LIUI01000075.1:428-3517 GCA_001462235.1 Fibrobacteria bacterium GUT307 | reverse complement strand
TTTTACGCGCAGGACGCTGCCGCAAGGCGTTTTGGCATACGTGATTTACGAAAACAAATTTCGGGGAAGGCGTATGAACGCAGGGAAATCGCAAATTTACAACTAACGGCAGAGTCCACCATTCCGTTTAATATGTTTAAAGACCCATATTTACTTGACGTGTTAGGTTTAAAGGATAATTACCTTGAAGCCGATTTAGAAAAAGCGATACTTGCAGACATCGAAGCTTTTATCCTGGAATTTGGTCACGGTTTTACTTTTGCTGATCGACAAAAACGAATGACCATGGACGATGAAGATTTTGTACTTGACCTTCTTTTTTATCACCGCATACTTAAACGTCTTGTTGCGGTTGAATTGAAGTTAGGAAAGTTTAAGCCATCTTATATGGGACAAATGCGTTTTTATTTAAAGTGGCTCAATCGCTACGAACGTCAAGAAGGAGAAAATCCTCCTATCGGGCTTATCCTGTGTACAGAAGCAAGCCGTGATCAAATAGAACTTATGGAACTCGATAAGGAGGGCATCGCTGTTGCTGAGTATTGGACGCAGCTGCCTCCTAAAACTGAATTTGAGCGTAAGATAGGCGAAATATATACAGAAGCGAAAGAACGGATGGAGCGGCGTAAAATGTTGACAAGTGGGGGTATTCAACGCGAGAATAAACACTTTTACGAAATAGAAGACGATGATGATGATTGATATCGGGGCTTTGGTGAGGAGAATATGAGTAAATGGGTTGAAAAACGATTCGGTGAGATTTTTGAAATAATTGACGGAGACAGGGGCGTAAATTATCCATCGCAAAATGAGTTAATGCCAAAAGGTTACTGCCTTTTTCTAAACACAGGAAATGTGACAAAAGCAGGATTTAATTTTAGCAATAATCAATACATTTCTTGTGAAAAGGATATACTATTGCGAAAAGGAAAACTACAATTTGACGATATTGTCATGACCACAAGAGGAACAGTCGGTAATGTTGCTTTATATAGTAAAGGAATATCTTTTGAAAATGTTAGAATAAATTCTGGCATGGTCTTGTTAAGGGCAAAAGATGGATTAAATATTAGATATTTATACTCATTGCTCAGAAGTCACTCTTTGCAAAAAAGTATTGAAATGTATTCGTCTGGGTCGGCACAACCGCAACTCCCAATAAAAGATATGAAGAAAATTAAAATTAAACTCCCAGACCTTCCCACCCAAACCCGCATAGCCTCTATCCTTTCTGCCTACGACGATGCTATAGAGAACAACAACCGCCGCATTGCGCTTTTGGAAAAGGCGGCGCGGGAACTTTATCGGGAGTGGTTCGTGCGGTTTAGATTTCCAGGGCATGCGGGCGTGAAATTTGTCAATGGGTTGCCGGAGGGGTGGGAGAGAGGAAAATTCAAAGACAATATCTCATATTTTACAGGGAAATTAGACTCAAATGAAATGGTTAGCAAGGGACAATATAATTTCTACACTTGTGCTAAAACTATTTACAAGACAGATTCTTATTGTTACGATGGAGAATGTGTTTTATTGGGTGGCAATAACGCAACGGGAGATTTTTCGTTATTCTATGCCAATGAAAAATTGAACGCATATCAACGAACATATATAGTTACACCTATAAGCAATCGCTTATCCTGTCCATATATTTATTTTGTGCTTGAAGATTATCTTCACCATTTCAAACTATCAAGTACGGGCGCTGCAACGAAGTTTTTAACGAAAAGGATGTTGGATAATTTCTACATTATATTACCATTGCAAAAATTGTCTGACGAATACAAGCGGATTGCCAAAACCCTATTTGATGAAAAAATAAACTTACAATCTCAATCCCAAAACCTCGCCCGTCAGCGTGATTTGCTTCTGCCGCGTTTGATGAGCGGAAAGTTGGAGGCATAGAAATGGACACGTATCATTACCCACCTGATCTTATGAATTTGTTGGTTGATACTATTCCACGGCTTAATAAGTCCAAGAGGGATGTTATACTCTTTTTTAAAGGCGCAGGTGTCCCAAACATAATCACTCAACCATTAGAACAAGCCGTTATTCGCGATAAAAATAGCATAAGTAAATATCAAATAGCAAGAGAAATTCTTGAAAAAATTAATCAACAAAATGATACGTATCTTAGAGAACGCAGGGAAATTTTAAAGCGAGTATGCGAATTTGATACTTTTGACGGTTGTTATGATAATGATAGAGCTATAGCCAAGGCAAATGTTGCAGAGATTTCCAAGCTCGTAAAAATGAAAGATACTGTGACTAAATATCAAACACATTTAGAAACAGAACGCCAAGAAAAAATAGCAGCCAAAAAGCAAGAAATTGAGAAACGGCAGAAATTGGTTGAACGATTTGAGAATATAAAATCTAGGTTCAATGCCTTGTTCAGTATGTCAGACCCCCAAGAGCGCGGAAAAGCTTTAGAACCTGTTCTCAATGACTTGTTTTCGTTTTATAGGATTAGTTTGAGTGAAGCGTTTACAGTAACGGTTGAAAATAACGTAATTGAACAAATTGATGGTGCAATATTGTTGGATGGCAGAGTATATTTGGTGGAAATGAAATGGGAAAAAGAACCCATAGGTGCAGATAAAGTAGGTAGGTTCATAAGTAGACTTTTTACAAGAACAGATGTAGGAGGAATTATGATTTCAAATTCTTCTTTCACGACCACTGCCGTAACAACGGCAAATGAAGCTTTATCACAAAGAAAGATAGTGCTTATTGACTTGAAAGATATTTACGATATAGTTGATTCAAAGAAAAGCTTACAACAATTTTTAAGGCAATTACTCAGTATGGCTCAAATAAATAAAAAATCAGACTTTAAAGTTATGATTAATACATTAGAGGATATTGATTATTCTAAATTATCATAAATATTAAATTATCTATAATTGGAGGTATAGCAAATGCCAAAAACCGTTACTGAAGACATGATAGAGAAAGCCGCAATCAATCTACTTGTAACAGAGTACGGTTCGTTATACACGCGTCTTGGCTGTTACACCGAAAAGCCAGAAACTTTACCAGACGGCACAGGTCGGAGCGATAAAAGGCAGATTGTTTTGCCAATGGTT
>LIUI01000075.1:0-281 GCA_001462235.1 Fibrobacteria bacterium GUT307 | reverse complement strand
TTGTTTTGCCAATGGTTCTCTTTGAAAAATTACGCGGCCTTAATCCTGACATACCAGAAGACGTAATCAGGCAAACAACGGACGAACTTTGTCGCAATTCGCACGGCGACCAATTGGAAAATAATTATCATTGTTATCAGAAAATCAGAAACGGTATTAAGGTCAAATTCAAAAAGGACGGACATGAAACGCAGGGATTGCTTCGTTTAATAGATTTTAACAATCCTGAACGCAATAGTTTCATCGTTGCCTCACAAATGTGGATTCGCGGTGAAGTCCAT
>LIUI01000074.1:6329-8915 GCA_001462235.1 Fibrobacteria bacterium GUT307 | reverse complement strand
GGTTACGGCGCTTTCGGCGCGGTAGTGGGCGCCGACCCAAAATCCGGCAAAGAGCGGGAAGAAACCGCCGCGCTCCGTGAACGCTACAAAAACCTCTTTTTCCTGATCCCCGGTTACGGCGCTCAGGGAGGAGCCGCCGAAGACGCCGCCCTGCTCCTGCGGGAAGGAAACGGCGGAGTGGTAAACGCTTCCCGGTCTATCCTAAAAGCATGGACAGGAAAAGGCGGTAGCGGAACCGCCGCAACGGAAAAACCGGAACAGTCCGCTACTCTTGATAATGTTGCGGAAGCAGCCAGAGAGGCAACCGTTGCCATGCGGGACGCCCTGCGAAAAGCAGCTAACATAACGGTATAATCGGATATGGCAAAAAAATTCCTGGCCTGCAAGGTTCTCTCCGTTACCCCCGTCAGCGCAGATATTTTCCGGCTGGACTGCGACTGGCCCGGAACTACGGGGGACGACCCGCAGGGCGGCGCACAGAGTGGCCCCCTAGCAGGGCAGTTCTTCATGGTTAAGCCGGAAAATTCCGGCGTTTTCCTCCCCCGCCCGATCAGCGCCGCCCTTTGGGACCCCGGCACACTGAGCTTTCTTATCCTACGCCGGGGCAAGGGCACGGAGGAATTGGCTCAACTGCATCCCGGCCAAACCATAGAACTGTCCGGCCCCCTGGGCAATTGCTGGGAGGATTTTCTGCCACCGGAAGAAAAACCCTGCGCCCTCATAGGCGGCGGCATAGGTATCGCTCCCCTCCTCTCCCTGCCTCTTCAGCACCCCTCCCGTTTTGACTTCTACGCCGGATTCAGAACCCTCACCGAAGAAGAAGAAACCGCCCTCCTGGGCCCCATAAAACCCCATGTGAACAAGCTCACCATAGCCACAGAAATTGACAGAAAAATAAAAAAACCACGGAGGAACACGGAGTTTTTTATACGAAAATCATCTTTCCTCCGTGAAACTCCGTGGTTAAAAATTCTTAAAAACAGGGTGTCAGTTAGCGGAAGAATCCCCGATTTCCTTAACCCAGCGGATTATTCTGCGGTTTGCGCGTGCGGCCCGGAAGCGATGCTCCGCGCCGTGGCGGAAAAATGCGCCGTTGCGGGAGTGCCCTGCTATGTCAGCCTGGAACGGCGCATGGCCTGCGGGGCCGGGGCCTGCCTGGGCTGCACGGTAGCGACAAGCCAGGGAAACCGGCGCTGCTGCGCGGACGGGCCCATTTTTCCTGCAGACACGGTTATTTTTTAGTAAATTTATTTGACTTCTGGGTATTTATGGGGTAAACTTAACAGGCGGGGTTTATGTGACTAAAAGGGATTTTCCCAAGATTCATTTTTATGATCAGGATTTTGTAGACATATATGATAAAACGTGGGCCTGGATACAGGATTACTGGAATGCGGGAAGTGAATCGGAAGCAATTGAAGGCAAATTCTTTGCCTTTCCCGGTTCAAAAGCCGTAAGACAGCTTGACGCCATTTTCGCATCGTTTTTTCTTGTCTATTCCAACCGGATTTATCAGGCCTCTCCCACTCTGGATATTTTTTACAGCCGCCAGGAGCCTTCCGGGGCGATCCGCTCCGCCTATTCAATTGACAAGGGCGCACCCATCGTAAACGAGGACAATCCCGAGGGCTTAAGCCTGCCTCTTTTTGCCTGGGCTGAATTCAACCTGTACCATAAATCCGGCAACAAAAAGCGGGTTAAAGACATAATCCCCATACTCCGCCGCTACACGGAATGGATAGACCTGGTATACAAAAAAGACAACGGCCTTTACCAGACGCCCCTGGGAGCCTCGGAGATGGGCAATTCCCCCCGCGAGCATGCCGCCTATCCGGTGGATTTTAACACCTGCATGGCCATCAATGCCCTGTACATCTCGGCCCTGGCCGACATCCTTAACGACAAGGAAACCAGCTTTCACTACAAGCGGCGGTACTTTTCCCTTAAAACCAGAATCAATTCCCTAATGTGGGACGAGGAAGACGGCTTTTACTACGACATAGACAAACACGAAAAACGGGTCAAGGTTAAGACCCTGGCAAGTTACTGGCCCCTGCTGGCGGAAATTCCCAACGACGAAAAAGCCGAGCGTATCATCAGCAAACTTCAGGATCCAAAAGTATTCGGCTCCCCCCACCCCTTCCCCTCCCTGGCAATTTCCGAACAGGGATTTGACGAAAACGGCGGAGGATTCCGGGGTTCGGTTTTTCCCCAACTCACCTTTATGGTTATCAAGGGTCTGGAAAAATACCAGCGCTGGGATTTGGCCAGAGAGTGCGCTATCCGGCATCTGTATTTTGTACTTGATTCGATGAGCCCCGACGGCAACCACCACAAGGGCAACCTCTGGGAGGCGTATCTTCCCCTAAAAGAGGGCCCCGCCCAGTGGCCGGAAAAACCCGGTTTTCCCCAGTCCCAATACCTGGCCTACGACGCCCTTTCCACCATTTGCCTGACGATAGAAAACATAGTAGGGCTCTTTATATCCCTGCCCAGAAAGACCGTGGACTGGATCATCCCCAACCTTGAAATCATGGGCATAGAAAACCTTTCCCTAAAAAAGAACATGATCACGATTCTTTCCAA
>LIUI01000074.1:0-6199 GCA_001462235.1 Fibrobacteria bacterium GUT307 | reverse complement strand
TGATCACGATTCTTTCCAACAAAAGCGGCAGAGGCTGGGAAATCCACATGGAAAGCGAAAAACTCTATTATTTTACGATTAACATTCTGGGAAAGAAAAAGAAGACGCTTCCCATTCCTTCCGGCAAATGTTCAATGCTGATAGATAAACTGTAGGCCTGGACTGTCCGCGCTTACATCTACACCGCTATGCAAACAACCCCGGAAAGTATGAGTAAAACCCCCAGGATTTTTCCCGGCCCAATTTTCTCTTTAAGAAAAAACCCGGCAATAAGCATGGTCCAGATATAACAGATGCTGCCCAAAGGCACGACAACGGAATAAGGCAGTCGCTTTAATATCCATATATTGAACAGCGCGGCAAGCACATACAAAAATCCGCCGACATAGAGATATTTATTAAAGATGATGCTTACAATAGTCCCGCCGCCAGTAGATTTTTTAAGGAAAAAGCTGGCAAAGGACGCAACCAGAGTCATTACTATGATTAGGAGATAGTAGTGGAACAATTGCTGTTTACCCCTATCACGATAACCCCGCTTACTATTAACACAATACCGGCGATAGTTAGCGGCGGAATTTTTTCATGAAGTATCAGCACCGCAAGAATCGCCGCAAAAACATAGCTCATGCTGTTGACGGGCTGCAATACCGACAATTCTCCATAGCGAAAGGCAAATATCATTGACAGGGCTCCCGCGACATATATGGCAAAACCTCCCAGGAGGTACACCAGATTGTATCCAGGCATTAGTTTCCATACAAGCTGACCAAGACAGAGGCAGGCGGCACAGAGGAGCATTAGGAGGATGGCGATGGGGAGTTTATGCTTGGTGGTCATGTATCATATATTATTCTATAAAGAATTCTCTTAATAAAACGAGGTATCTTTAACAGTAAGTTTCCCAGTTTATAATCCTTTGTGCTTTTTATCTCATCTAAATACCTATTAATTATCATATTACTATAAAACGCGCTTGCTCTACGTTCAGTATACGTAATAATACGGAAGTCAAATCCTTCTGACCACGCAGTATATACAAGGAGCCGTTCTAAACCATGTAAAACGCAGGTTATTGGCAACGGTTCTTTGGGGATGTCAATATTTTCAGGCTTCAAGTCAAAGAGCGGCTTTAACGCGGATGGCCGGTACCAGAACATATTGCCATACGGAAAAATAAGTGTAGTAAGTGTAAGGAAATCCATTTCTTTTTTACATTCCATATTTTTCCATAAATCATTCATTAGTTCCTTAGTTTCCTTTTCTTTATCAGAAATTACCGGATCAAATTGAAAATAACGTGGTATATCCGGAATTATGATTCCAACCTTGTTATTAGCACTAAAATTATTGAGTATCGCATCAACGGGAATTAGCAATAAATCAAATATTTCCTTTTGCCAACTCAAACCTATATATGAATTTACAGTTGGAGCTTTTTTTGTATGGAAATGTCCGACTATGTCATAGTTATTTATTTTTTCCGCAATACGGAGCCATGGTAAAATATCACGTCCATGATTTTCAAAAACAATAATTTCTTTAAGATTATTATATGAAGGGTGATTTTGAAGATAATCTGTAATTTTCTGCTTTTTATCAGGCGTGTCGGTAGTAATATACAAATGATACTTTATTGTCCAATTGTCAAAAATATCAACATATTTCTCAAAAACATCAAGATAAAAAACATGCAAATGTACTGCTATTTTAGGAAGAGGTGTAAGAAATTCTTTATTTGAAAAAGATTCCAGCGGAAAAGCTATATCATTAAGAATGAAGGTAATTGACGGATCATATGATTCAATAAAATGCTCTTTTATTAGTGAAACGGGATAATTTGTCTTATCTTCCAGTAATTTAAGAATGTGTTTTGGATAAGGATAATATAAAAATGATTTTATTTTAACAAAGGGAGATTTATTATTAATACAATAATCAGGAGAAAAAACTGAGATATTATCTTTATTTGACGCTTCAATAAAGGACTTACAGATAAATCCGTGTTTTGTCAAAAGACCAGTTAGATATGTTTCATATTTTCTTATAACAGCATACACATTTTTTTTATGATTTACCCTTTTCCAAAATTCTTTAAATATTGCTGCTTGAACTACCCTGTTGTTAAAACACATAAAGTAACTTTGAATATGAGCAGGCAATGGCCCATTTGTTTCCGGCATACCGGAATTTACAGCTCCATGATCGGTGATTCCCCAAAAGTCAATCTTCTGCTGTTCCATTTCAGTATAAATTACTTCCATATCATAAAGCGGCCCAAAGCAGGTATCATTCATAAGCGTTACATTATCGTAGGAAGTTAGATTATCCCATCCTTCTTCCAGCAGAGCATCTTTCCATGCGCCAAAGTCAAAACCTTTATTTTCCCGTATTATTATTGAACTACATAACCCCGCAAGTTTTGCTTTTTGATGTTCATCCAATAAACTGTTTGAAATAAAAACAATCTTATTATATAAATGTTTTATATGTTCCAATAAGTAAATAATATGGTCTGTAAGACTATTGTATTTATGATAATGGGTAAAAAATAAAATACGGTTCATTATTTAAAACAACCTCAATAAAGTTTTTCTAAAGAATTGATCCACCTTTCCTCTAAAATATCTATTTGGAATAAATTTTATGAATTTTAAATACAGTTTTTCAAAAAAAAGTTTCTTAAAAGATGGAGAAAATGAAGCGTTATTATTTAATTCATGTTTCTGATATTGAGTGTAAAATTGTTCTGCCAATATTTCCGGATTAAGATACAGCTTAGTATCATACCCTGCATTACTTGCAACATACGATGGCAACCGCTCTATCGCATGCGCAAGTGTTCCATTTATTCCTATAGGCTCTTGAGGAAAATCATTGTATGATAAATCCTCAATAAACAATTTGTTTAAAGCTAATGGGCGATACCAAAACATTGTGCCGACAGAGAAAGGAATCTCATTACAATTATCAATGTCTTGCAAGTTAATTTTCAATAGAACTTTTCTTACAATATCAGTTTCCTGAAATGGAGAATCTCCCGAAGAAGTGAAGGCATTATAAACGTCCTTATACATAGGAGGATATACAATACCAAGATTCTTGTTGTTAAAGAATATGTTTAAGATGTCAACAACGGAGTTTTTATTTAAAAGATTATCAAAAAGATACTTTCGCCACTCGTCGCCAAATCCTATCCCAACATTCTTTTTTGTATGGAAATGACCAAAAATATCATATCGTAAATGTATTTCTTTCATTTCTATCAGCCATGGCCCAACATCTCTTCCTTTGTTTTGTACCGTTATAACAGTCAATTCTTTTAGATAGGGAATTTTATCAGGAGAGAATAAATTGGATATTAACTTTGTATGTATACTATCAGAACAAGTAATAAACAAATCAAAATGATAGGGGAATTCCATTAGCTCCTTAAGGAACTCCATATATAACTCGATATAAAAAAAATGTATGTGCATACCTATCTTGAAATTGAAGTCATCTGATAGTTTGGTCTGTCTGTTAATATACAGCATTTCCTGGTTTAATAAAACATTCCCTTTACAAGAATTATTTCCATTTCGTAAACACAATTTATTAGCAAGTGAGTTCTCTACATTTCCTTCAAAATATTTGTCGTAAAATACAATATTCCGCAACAGACCAAGGCTTTCATCCTTTTCATCAAAAAAATGGGCCATTGTGTAATTAAATACTGTTTTGTAGTCAACAATGCCAAAACAGGGAATAAATTTGTCAAAATAAGAACAAAATTTTTTGATATAATTATAAACTCCATTATGCACTTCTGTTAAATCAGACCGCATTTTGTCACTAAAGACCTCGGTTGTATCAAAAACCGGAGACATCACGCCATCTTTATTTTCAAATCCAAGGCATGATGATTCTAATGGTGAAAATACTTCTTCAAAAAATAAATGAAACGGCATAATTTCATTAACATTTGTAAAAAGCAAATTTGTCTTCGTCATATTAATTTTATCAATCACTTTGTTTTGTTCTGTTTCCCACATATAAATTTTATCGATTTTTTGATTTGTCAATTTATATATATAATTTGATACAGACCCACTGTAACCACAATCGAATATCACTCCTTTTCCGGTATTGCTAAATATTTGCAAAAAGTATTGAACGGCACTATTCTTTCTTTTTTCAAGTTCCAGAGAAAGCGCATTATAATCAGAAATATAGTTGCTAATGCTTTCAACATTATTATCGCAATTATTAGTTTTGATGTAGTAATTTTCCAAGCATAACGAACATAATAAATCTTCTATAGTATAAGCTGCATTAGATAGTTTTGTATCTTTATAAATATTGGATAAATAATCTAAAGCATTGCCCTTATAATATACAATACTTAAAGCTCTGCGTCCACAGTAAACATATTTCCCAGGAATTCCGGTTCCAACGCTATTTCTTAATAGTTCGTATACTTTGAAGGGAAGGTATCCATCACGAGAAGAAAAAAATAAAGTATCATAAGAATTTTGCATTTCCTTGGAAAATAAAATGCTCAACATCATTGACAAAAGAAAAGGACCAACACAATAATATCCAAAATCGTACATATTCGTAAATTTCATCATTTTTTTACTCATAAGATTATTTTCTTCATTAATCAAATACCCAAGGAAAATTGATGTTATTCCTTGACTAGCAGGCTTAAATTCATGGGAAATATTCTTTTTTACAGTTATACTATGAGGATTATAATGAAACGCCAATATCCCTTTTTTTAAGGGTACAATATAATCAGAATCCTCATTATCTCCTATGTGTAAAATTTCATAAGGCTGTACTCTTTCCCTGTTAATTATTTCATCATATAAATCACCTTTGTCTTTTCGTTTCTTGACATCCGCAGAAACGTATAGAGCATTATATTCTATATCAAATTTACTAAGTATCAAGGCAATATGTTTTGACGCTAAATACATATCTGATGTCAGAATTACTTTTTTTCCAGTATTTCTCGCCCTTTTTAAAATATCAAACATTTCCATGTTTAGTTCCGCTAAATCAACTTCAAGCGATATTTCTTTCTCTTTTAAGATATTTATTCTTTCTTTTTCTAATTTAATCTTTTCTCCCAATCTCTCATAGATTAAATCAATAGTAACATTTTCTACTCCTTTTTCATGAATAAGTTCATCTTCACAATCAATTCGCAATTGAGATATCTTTTCTGTCAACTTACCGGAAGAATTCTGGAAATATTTATCTAAAAAACAGAAAATGTCTCGAGAATTTATTGCAGGACGGAATATTAATGTATCAAAAATATCAAAACTTATTATTTTTAATGAGGTCAATTCAATCAATTGTGATAAAATTAAAATATTTTCTGTCACTTTTAATCCCTTATTTCCTGTTCTATTATACTCATCGCACGGTTAACCTAAAATAATTTATTGTAAATGCATATCATCATTTCAGACTATAATCAACCATATCAAGTGAAAAATTACAATTGTAATAGGGATCGCCTGCCGCAAGTTCTTTTGCCCATTTTTCCTTGAATAAAGCAATTTCCTGGGCAAATACAACTTGTTTTTCAGGTGTATCAGGATAACCTCGTGTTTTTGACTCATAATGATATGCCTCCGAATAAGGAGTCCAAACAATTAGATAACCAGCACGACGGATTTTCAGGCATAAATCAACATCATTGAATGAAACAGGAAATTCAGAAGAAAATTGACCTACTTCTTCAAAAACTGATTTTTTAATCATAATACAAGCGGCTGTAACCGCGCTCATATTCTGTACTATCTTTAATCTTAGCATGTAACCTACTGTATCACGAGGAAAACCACCATAAATATGTCCAGCTAATCCCAATAATCCTAATATAACGCCAGCATGTTGAATTGTATTGTCGGGAAAATATAGTTTACTCCCTACTGCTCCAACATCGCTACGCTGGCTATACATAAGCATTTCCTCAATCCAGTTTGGTGTAATTATCTCTATATCATTATTCAAGAGTATCAGTTGTTTACCTTTTGCATGTTGAACACCGAAATTATTTAGCGCACTGTGACTAAAACCTTTTCCCATCCAAAATACAACATGAATATTCGCATACCGTTTAAGTTCTTCATAGTAAACAAAAGTAGCATCTTCGGTACTGTTATTTTCAACTATGATAATTTCATAATTATCATACGTT
>LIUI01000073.1:5474-20404 GCA_001462235.1 Fibrobacteria bacterium GUT307 | reverse complement strand
AAAAATCAATATCCCGCCGTAGATGGTTCTTCTCTATATTGTCTGAACCTGCAGAGTTTTCAAGAGCTAACTGTTAGCAGGGCAAAGCGAAAACCCCTCCTTTATTACCTTTACCTTCTCGTATATTTTGCAGTGCTAGTTTTTGATGACATTGTTTTGGAATCATCGGAAATAGCAAAAACAAACGTATTGGCTGTAAAGACACTGCAATGTATTATTCCTTCTTTGGTTTTGGGGAAATATTCGTATGTGCCGTTAGTTGTTTGGTCGTAATTATTCTTTTTATTTCCAACCATTCCCCAGCCTTTTTGGTTATAAGACATTTCCGTAGCCGATTTGAATGTTATCGTGTAAGTGAAATCGAAACTTGAGGATTTGCTCTTTTGTTCCCAACTGGTACCAGAAAGCCCACCGCCACCACCACCGTCTCCATCATCCGAAGAGCAGGAAAATGTGAATGCCATGGTTGCAAAAGCAACCGCCAATAGAAAACCTTTAGTTTTCATAGTAAACCTCCATTTTAAGGGGAATTTGTGCTAATTTCTTATAGAATTGTAAATCCTTTGTAAACTTTTTGTAATTCTCTAGGCTTAAATTTAGGCGAAAAATGAGGGTGTATATACTTGTTCTGATGACATTCCCGGCATTTCGTTCACAGGTGCAAGGCTTGGCCTGCACTTAAAGCTCCGGTTGCCGTATTGGGGGCGTTGTATAACATCATGAGCACAAATATAGAAAAATAAAAAGAGCTTGTCAAGGTATTTTTAGGCATAATCATAAAATTCCTTCTTGATAAATCTTTATCTGCTTTTCTATAATAACATCCCATGAGAAATTTTGCTTTATATGCTCCTTTGCACCCTGAACCAAGGATTCTTGCAAGGCTTTGTTTTCTGCTAGTTCTTTTATTGCAGTAGCTAATGCTTGCGGATTTTTTTCTGCAACCAGCATGCCTGTTTTTTTGTCTATGATAATATCCGGTATTCCGCCCACATCGCTTGCTATCACCGGCAACCCGTATTCCGTTGCCTCTATCAAAACCACGCCCAAACCCTCGGTGTCTCCTCTGGAATCCACAATGGCTGGCAAAACAAAACAATTAGCAGTTTCATATTCTTTTTCTAGTTCCTCTTTTGAAAGTTTGCCTAAAAATACAACTTGCTTAGGGGTTTCTTTTTTTGCCTGCTCTTTTAGTTTTTCTGTTAAGTCTCCGGTGCCGGCTATGCGAATTTCAAATTTATCGCTATCCAGTATAGCTGCCGCTTTAATCAAGTATTCAATGCCCTTTCTCTCAATATGCCTGCCTACAAATAAAATGCGGAATTTATGGGAATCCAAACATTGCTGCCTATTGGATGTTATTTTTAAGGTTGTTCCGTATGGCAACATTTCAATGTTTCTATCATAAATATTTTTAACCTCTTTTGCAGTAAAAGAACTGATTGCAATAACCAAATCTGCTTTTTTTATAAACATTTTTAATATGGGGCGAATCCATTTTTTCTTTTTGGCGAGTAAAAGTTCTGCCCCGTAAAAATTTAGAATAACCGGAATCTTGCAAAAAAACGCCGCGAAATACGCCATAAACGCATGGGGAAAGGGCCAGTGAACGTGCAAAATATCGGGCTTTATAGACAAACACAAAAATAATGTTTTGATGGAACCGGAAATTATGTATGGAATAGCAAGCAGTTGCAAAAAAGGATTTCTCGCTATCTTGGATGGAGCACCCTCGTCATGGGTCAAGAATTCCAGATTTGCCGGAGCATATCTAAACCTATGCACCTTAACTCCATCAATTTCATGGCTCTTAAGACCTTTATGCGAAGGAGCAATAATGTGGACTTGGCAACCTGCATTTTTTAGATGAGAAACAGAAACTCGCAACCAAGGAACTTCCTGGTCTGCTTCAAAGCGAGGATAAACGGAAGCTATTGACAGGATCTTCATGTTTGGTGCTTGGCGTTAGCGGTAAAAAATTCTTTTGGTGGATATTTTCCGTAAGTTATTCCTTCCCATTTTTTAATATCAATAAGAGTTCTTATTTGCATTTCTTCACAAAATCTATTCCAAGCAGGGTTATTTTCTTTTGTGTCCACAAATAAAATGGCTATTCCCTCATCATTGCTCAAAAAACCGCAAAAATCGCAACCTCTTTTTTGCGTTGAAAGCAATTCAAAGAGTGCCCTCCAAAATGTGGATCGCTCATCGCTTGTTTGTAGTTCCTTTTGTACAACATCAAATTTTATTTCTACAAAAAAGAATGGAGATTCGTCAAGAACAGAGCGAAGTGATTCATCGTGTATGCGCTTTGTGAAGTATTCCCAGGCATATATAAAAACCTTTTTTTTATACTTTCGCCAAACCAAATTCAATTCTTCGGGTAACATTCGACTAATGAATCCACGGCTGTGGAATGTCTTGCATGGAGTCTTCCCAAAACTTTGCTAGGCAGTTGTGCAAAAATTCCTTTGAAAAATGCAGGCCATCAAAATCTGCACCGCGTGATATTATATCTTCTATAAAGCGTTCCGGCACCATTCCAGTTCTGTAAGAGCGCAGCAAAAGACGGTAAGCATCTGAATCAAAGGCGTTTCTTTCACTTTCGCTTAAATAAGGCATTGAATAGCTGGCGTGTGGCGGCCAGTTCTCTATTAACCAATTCACAACCCTATCTGATTTTCTTTTGTCTAAAGTATCGAGTTCGCTTTTCAAAGTTTTCCAAGAAACCGAGCCTATAGGGCTGGGTCTTTTTTTCATGGATTCGTTCTCTATAAAATCCATAGCCAGATTATAGGCAGTTTTTAGAGGTAAAAGCGCTTTATCCATTCTCTCCATGTTTTGAATATAGTAAATTAAAAATAAAGGCTTATGCCAAAAACATGGTTTGCTTCAAGGACTGCCCTGTTTTGGTATGCGTATTCTATGTCTGCAAAGAAGAGTTTAATTGCAAATCCTGCGCTAAGAGCCTTATTTTCGCTATTGGAAATGGCAGGGTAGCCAAAACGCAGGGCAAATAATTCATTATACATTATTTCCAAACCGGTGCGAAATTCCTGGGCAGAGTCGTTTCGCCTATATAAATCTGCAGAAAGCGCACCGCTAAAGCCAAATAGCAGCGGGTAACTTGCCGTTATGCCTGCCTGCACAGAAAGCGGGACGGTTTCTTCTGCGTCCGCTTTGGAAAATATCCATCCAAAATTGTTAAAAACCGCACCGAATGAAAAATGCTTTAGTAAATTGTATTTAACTCCACCGTCAAATAAAATTCCGTGTTCATAGTAATCGTCTATTTGTTGATTAGCGTAGCGAAAGGTTAAACCTGCACTCATGGAGTTGAAGGTTTTTGCCACCCCAAGCTGTGCGGCTATGGTCCCAGCTGTGAAAAAATCCCCGTCTGTGGTTAAGCCGTCGTCTGTGTATCCCTGTATTTTATCGTAATTCAGCGATTCTATTCCTGCTGTTAGGTGCCAAGCTCCAAAAGCGGAATGAGCAAGCATGGAGGTCCTGCCTGCCCCTATATTGTCAGAAAATTCCGTTTTTGAAAAACTAATTACAGGCGAGTTTGCAACTGAGCCTGCAAGCGGGTTTCTCATGGTTTCGCCTGTATTTCTAGGGCTTGCAATGCCGGCTCCGGCAAGAGCAGCCTGCCGCGGCTCTGTTGGCATGGATAGCATTTTCATAGAACCCGCACCGGGTTCTACATGCCAAAATTCGCCGCAATAAGCAAAAGCCGCAAGAAATAAAATAAGGATCACATTATTCAACCGTAATCAACGTTATTGAATGCGCCGGGAATGTTACCGCGGTGCCTTCTTTAATGTCCTGCGTGGATGCTTTTGGTGGGTCAACCTTAATCACTTTGCTGGCTACCTGCCCTTTGGGGGTGGCTAAAACCTCTACTTTTGCCTTGCCAGTAAAGCCGGGTATTTTGATTGCACCCTTGAAGGCGGTGTAGGGATTTTTGTTTATCACCAACATCGATTTCTTTTTGCCGTTAACCGCCAAATAAGTGGTTAAATCTGTGTTGCCGCTGTTGCTCTCAACAAGTTTGCCACGAATGCCATCGCTCGCCATTTGGAATGCATAGTAGCTGGGCCTGGGCTTGTTGCCGCCAGCACCAATACCATCGTCGTAAGAGCGGGTAAGATAGCCGTAATCGCCGCCTTCCGGAGTAACATCGTTGTGAATATCCCAGTATTGAGCCGAACCTGTGCCCAATTTGGCAAGCATACCCAAATAATCTGCTACAAACAAGCCGTTTATCAAAGATATGGATTGCGGGCCAGGATTGAAATCAACAGAGTTCCATTCGGTTAGCCAAATTTCCAGGTCTTTTTTAGGCGAATGTTTTTTAACGGTTTGCCGGACACGGGAATAAATGCCTTCCAGAGTTTGCGGAGAAGCGAGCAGCGCAAAGTCGTTTTCTTCGCCGTAGTGCTGAGGATAATGATGGATAATCAAGGCATCCGCTTCATTTGCCGTGTATTTAAGAACATTTTCGTTCCATTCGCCATCCAGCACGCCTAAAACGCCTATCTTTATTTTTGGGTCAACCTTTTTCATGGCTGCAATAAACTCTTTAGCCCGTTTGCCATAAGCATGGCCTTTATCCGCACCGTATTTTGCATATTGAGGATGCCAATCGCCGTAAAGCTCATTGCCTAATTCCCAATAAATTACATTGGCATTTTTCTTTTTGTTTGTGTGTTCCACCCACTTTGCAGCTTCTTCGGGCGTACCTGTGCCAAAATTCACGGTAAACATGGGCGTTGTGCCGGTTTCTTTGCACCAAGCCAAGAATTCATCGGTATCAACCATCCAGTCTTTGTTAGCAAGAACCTGTTCCCAATGGTCATCGTCTGCACGCAAACCGCCCGGATAGCGAACAACACCGTGGTTAATGCGTTTAACTTGGGTTTTGGTCTCTGATTTTAGCAAATCGCCGTCCCACAATGCAGCGTTAATGCCGAATATGGCACTGGAGATATTTGGATTTATAACCTTGTTCAAATCACCTGTGATTGTTAAATCTGCAACTTCAGGAACTTTTGGGCGCGGCAATTCACGCAAATTTGTGAGTTTAACATTGTCAATCTGGAAAGAACCCTCGGAACCTTCGCCACTCGGTTTAAAGTCCAAAACCTTTATGCCGTCTAAGTCCAGAACACCGTTCTGCTTTGCTTCTGGCGGCTGGTAATACGGGAATTTGTTAAAGGAGCGCAAGGGGACAAACAAGGTGTGCCTGCCTTTTGGAGCGCCTGTGGAGCTTACAAAAATTTCCCTGTCTCTGTCGCCTATCTGAACAGTTATGCCCTGCCAGGCCTTTTCCGAGTAAATATCAAACACCAAAGCCCAGTGCTTTGTCCAGTCGCTGAGTTCTTTTTTGGCTTTTTGCTTCTCAAAGTCATATACAATGTCCACCCAGTCGTTCATCAAGTAATCGGTGACTATTAGAGATTTGCCGTCAAGGTTGCCCTTGTCAATTTTGAACGAAACTTTTGATTTTGGCCCCTTAGATTCTTCAAATTTAGGATTATTTTCAAAGTCGTGAATAACTAGGTCCGGAGCTTTGCTGTTGAACTTTTCCCATTTGAGGTCTGGGTCAACCCAGTCTATGTTTTCGGTAAAGGTGACTTGGTCAACATAGATGGTAACAGGGTCGTCTTGGCGGCCATCTCTTTTGTTGTCTGCTTTGCCAACTGAGAAGCGAATTTCTTGGATTTTATTCCATTGAATATTCTTGGTAACTTCTGCTTGTTTGGAAGCATCCCACGCTTTGCCTGCATCCGGCAGTTTTTTAAGGGGTATTTTTACCAATTTCCATTCTTTTGTAAGATTTTGCCCTTCTATCCAGTCTTGTAGGTTGGTTTTGGTTTGGCTTTTAATATCGCCACCCTGGTTATCTAAAACACCAAAAGCTACTTTTTCACCGCCTTGCTTACCCTTTACCCAGAAATATACGCCACCTGTATTCCGAACTTTGGAGAGGTCTATGAATTTACCTTCGCCAAGGGAAAAGGAAATGCCGGAATAATCGTTATCGTCCATATAAAGCGCAATTACATTGGAGTTGCCTGCGGTTTTGGAAGCCTGTTCTTTGTATGCGGTTAAACCGCCGTAAACATAGCCAAAACCTGGTAAATTATCGCTGTAGAATACACCACTTGGGAGTGCTTTTGCCTTGCCATCCAACTTTGCCGGGTCTTTGGGACCGTCTATGGTCTCTGCCTTTTCGTCCCAGTAAACAACTTTTGGTTTTGCTTTTGCAACAGGTACGGTGCCCTTCACAATTTCAACGTTATCTACCCACACTTGGAAGCCCGAAGGGTTGGTTCCCTTGTCTATGGAAACGCGAAATTCTGCAATTTTGTTCCAATTTATGCGTTCCGGAAGCTCTGTTTTTTTGGTCTGGTCCCAGTAAAGGCCTCTATCTGGGAAATCCGCTAACGGAATTTTCACATGCTGCCAGTCTTTTGTGATTTGCACATACTTATTGAGCGACAGTTTTACTTGTGTTTTTTTGCCATCGCTAACTTCGTCATCTAGCAGGCCAAAAAGAGCCTGTTCGCCGCCACTAGCACCTTTAATATCAAATTCAACCGCACCATCAAGCAAATATTTGCTCAAATCAAAGGTTTCGTTGTAAAGGCATATTGAAGAGCCGGAATAGTCGTTTGGGTCCAGGTTTATTTTAAGCGAGGCATTGGATTTAAAGCCCTGGGTTTTATCCAAAGCAACCCCGGAACCCTTTCCACCATAAGAATAATCAAAACCGCCTTGCCTATAAGCATCATCAAAAAATTTGTAAACCACTATGCGGCTTGGGCGTTGAGCAAAAGCCACTGTTGCAAGGGCTAGAAACAAAAAAAGGGCTATTCGGCGAACCATGAGCACACTCCTACTTTTAGTACATAGCTTTAATATATATTTTTTTTCGCTATTGTGTTTGTTGCACAACGAATTTGTCCTATAATAGAGTAATTTTCTAAATTGACACAGATTCATGAACTCTATAACCTATTCTTTTTTGAGATTATTGCCTAAAAACGCCATTAGCAGGGCGTTTGGGGCTTTTTCGAGGGCAAAAATACCGATATTCAGCAGGATTTTACGGTACTGGTTTGCAAAGCATTATAAAATAAACTTAGAAGAGTCCGAGATACCTGAGGGCGGTTTTGCAAATATTCACGAGCTTTTTACAAGGAAATTAAAAAGCAATGCGAGAATTATAGAAGACAATGCAGAGGTTGTTTGCCCGGTTGACGGTGTTTTGACGGCATTTGGCATTTTTGCAAGCGAAAATTTGGAATATATGCAGGCAAAAGGGAAGTATTACACCTTGGAAAGTTTGCTCCGCAATAAGGAATTGGCACAAAGGTTTGCAGGCGGAGTTTGGGCAACCATTTATCTTTCTCCCCATAACTACCACCGCATACACTCCCCTGTTTCCGGGAATGTGGTAAATGCTTATTACTGCCCCGGAAAGCTCTGGCCTGTTAATGCAGGGAGCGTTGAAAGAATAGAGGGGCTTTTTTCGATAAACGAGAGGCTTATAACGCAAATTAGCACTTATAACGGCGGGGAACTTTTGCTGGTTAAAGTTGGAGCAACAAATGTAGGGCGTATAGCCGTTGACTACAAAAAGGATTGGTTCACAAATTCCATGCCACCGTCTGCAAGCCGCAAGGCTCTTTTCACAAAATGGGAAGCCGAGCAAACATACGCTTATACAAAAGGCCAAGAGATAGCTCGTTTTGAAATGGGAAGCACCGTTATACTTATTTGCAATAGAGTAATATTTCAAAGAACAAAGTACCTTTTTGCAGATTTAGAGGGCAAAGAGGTGCTTATGGGGCAGGGATTGATGGTTTAGAGGTTAGCGGTCAGTGACCGTCTAATTCCACCTTGTATTCTTCTAATTTACGCCACAATGTAGTGCGGCTTATTCCTAATTTCTCTGCGGTTAGGGATAGGTTTTTGTGTTTTTCAAACATCTTTATTATGTGCCGCCTCTCTAATTCTGCAAGGGATATATCTTCGCTTTCCGGTTCATTTTTTTGTGTTGCCGGGGAAGATAGCAAATAGCGATTTTCTGGAACTATGTAGCTCGGTTGCAAGTTTTCCGGCAAATCTTCTAAGGTAATCTCGTCGTCTTCTGCCATTACCATTGCGTGTTCAATTATGTTTTCTAATTCCCTTATATTGCCCGGGTAATCATAGCTTTTAAGAGCAACTTGAGCTGGCTGGCTTATGCGTCTTATTGTTTTGCCCGTTGAATTTTGGTGCTTTATTATAAAATGCTTTATCAAGTTGCTTATTGCAGAGCGCCTTTCTCTAAGCGGCGGCAGGTCTATGTGAAAGGTATTTAGGCGGTAGTATAGGTCTTCTCTAAAAGTGCCCTTTTTAACTTCTTCAATTACATTGCGGTTTGTGGCGGCTATAATGCGAACATCGAGGTTTCTGTTTTCGTTTTCTCCAACCCTTCTGATTTCCCTGCTTTGCAAAAATCTAAGCAATTTAACTTGAACCGCCTGTGAAAGTTCCGCAATCTCGTCTAAAAAAAGAGTGCCGCCTTCTGCTTCTTCAAACAAGCCCTTTTTATTGACTGCCCCTGTGAAGGCTCCTTTGCGGCTGCCGAATAATTCGCTCTCAATAATGTTCTCGGGAATGGCTCCGCAGTTCACAGCCAAAAAAGGCTCGTCTGCTCTTTTGCTCAAACGATGTATTATATTAGAAGCAAATTCCTTCCCTGTGCCGGATTCCCCCGTTATTAAAATAGTGCTTGTGGTGGGGGCTATTTTGTAAATGGTTTTCAAAATTTTTCTCATCTCCGGAGTACTGCCTAAAAGTTCTTCCAGAACCTGATTTTCCATCAGTTGGTAATTCTTTTTATTATTCTGTTTTTGCAGGGCTTTTCTTACTGCATTCTCAAGGGTAGCTACTGCTACAGGTTTTATCAAATACTTGCTTGCGCCTCTTGAAAGCGAAGCCTCTGCTGCAGGCAATTTTTTTTGCTCGCACAAAACAAAAATTTCAACATCCGGGTTGTGGTCTTTTAAGTAAGAAACAGCATCCAATTCTGCTGCCCATAAAAAATCTGCATTCAAAAAAGCAACGGATACATCGCCGTCTGCAGCTACGGAAATCATATCTGCAATGCTCGTTACGGCATTTACAGGAACCTCCGGTATAGACCAGGATTCCAAAATTTCATTCACAAATTTCTTGTCTGAGTCTGCAAGCAGAACTATCATTTTACAATCTCTCTTTTTACCCTTTCTTCAAAATTATCTCCGCCACGAGCAAGATAACGGTTAAAGGCCTTGTTAGCTTCAGAAAAATCTCCCTTGAAATATTTTTGCAAAACTCCTATATTTTTCAAAAAAAACGGGTCTTTTGCACCGTTTTCCACCGCCGCCTGCATAGTTCTCAATGCTTTTTCGTAGTTTGGCTCTTTCATATACATCACGGCCAGCATTTTTCTGGAAGTCTCTACCCTTGCATTTATGTGGATGGCTTTTATAAAACAGCCTTCGGCTGCGCTAGTTTCACCTTTAGACATATACAGCAAACCTAATTGCTCTTGCAATAGAGGGTCGTTTTTCAACTGAGGATTTGCGGTTATTTGGGAACGCCGCCTTTCATATTCTTCAAAAGGCAGGATAGGCGGGCTTAGTCTTTCCAAAGGCAAGTTGAAATCACCGAGCATAGCTGTTGCTAAATCCGTGCGAAGCTGGTATGAATCCATGTCTGTAGCGGCTTCTTTTTGTTTCAAAAAAGCAAAGAGAAAATTTGCCGCTCTTTCTGCGTCTTTTGTGTAATACAAATTAAGGACAACCAGATTTTTCAGGGCCGCGGCATCGTTTGAATTTATCCTTAACGCGCTGTAAAATGCCTGTTCTGCTTGGCTTATTTGCCCTAGTTCTACAAGCACAGAACCTAATTGGTTCCAGTTATCCGTTTCTTCCGGCGCAATGGAAATTGCTCTGCGTGCCGCAGTTTCTGCTTCAGAAAATTCTCTCCTCATTTGTTCTGCAATTGATATCCACCTTGGTATGCTGCTATCTTTGGGGTCTAATGCTTCTGCTTTGCGAAAGAAAAAAACGGCGGTATCTAGCTCTGGAAGTGCATTTATGTTGCCATAGCTTTTCCAATTTTCCGCATTCATTCTTTTGCGAGCCGCACCTATATAAAATTTGCCATGCAAGATTAAGAGTTCCGTGTCGTTTGGTTTTGCTTGGAGTTGTTTTTTTATGCTTTGCCTTGCTTCGCTAATATTGCCCATTTGCAAGAGTTTTTCTGCTTTTGCAGGGTTAGGTGTAAATTGTTTTATTATCCATTCATGCTTTAGGCTAACAAAAAGCGCAAACACCGCCAGAACAAACATAATAAAAGCCAAGCACCCCAGATGTATTCCCTTTCTTGGAAGTTCTGTTCTTAATTCCCTAAGCTGTTTTGCGGGGGCTTCTGCAAGCGGTGGAGATACTTTTATGCCGGCCCCCATACTGCTGAACATATCTGCCATTAGCTTTGCTTCTTTTTCCGGCAAATTTTCTGCGAGGGTTAAGGGCAAATTCTTAGCTTTTTCTACAGCTTCTTTTTTATCTATGCTTAAAACATTGGATATGGCACCTACAATAGCCCTTAAATCTGATTTTGTACTGAGTTCTATTAAAGTTATGGTGTACATTAATCCTCTTTACGGTTTAAATCCTTTATTTCTGCAAGCGGGATGCTGAATTTATTGCCTGCGTTGTCTGCTTTTATGTTTCCTTCTATGCAAATAAAGCCTTGAGAAGGCACAGAAACAGAGTCTTCCAGCCTTAGAGTTGCAGGGTAAAAGACTTTGCCGTCAAAAATCTTAGGTTCTGCATTTGGAATAGAGAGAGAAACTATTTCCGTTATATCAAGTTCCCTTACCGCATTCCCATTCCCCACCCTATATTCCAAATTTTTCCCAGTTTCCATTTCCAGGCTTTCAACAACAAAAACATTCCCGCTCCTGTCTGTAAGGTTATAAGCAGTAGAACAGGACAATAGCAATAAAAAGGTAAATCCCAGAGTAAAAAAACGGAACATTAGGGAAATGTAGAAAATTCAAGCCCCTAACCTAGCTTGATTTTATTTATACGGAATTTTCTATATTATATATTACGTATGAATGCGGTGAAATTAACTATTAGCGTTTCGCCTGTTTTGGTGAAAAAAGGGAAGCGAATTGCAGAAAAGCGCAGTCGCAGCCTTTCTGCTTTAATAAGCAATTTTCTGGAAAATTTGGAAGAGCCTGTAAATTCCTCAACAGGGCTTACTCCTCAAATAGAGCAAATGTGCGGCGCATATCGCTTGCCGGAAGGCAAAGGTGAAGGCGATATAAGGTTTAATTCACTTATAAAGAAGCATCTCCATGTTTAAGAGAATTTTTTTAGACACGAATGTATTTCTGGATTGTCTTTTGGCAAGAGAGCCGAGTTGGCGGGCCGCCGCTAAAATTTTAGACATGGCGGCCAAGAATGAGGTTTCGGCATTTACATCTTCCGTATCTTTTTGCAACATAGCTTACATATTAAATAAGCTGGAAAAAGCGAGAATTGTAGAAAACGATTTGCAATTTCTTCTGAATATTGTTCAAATAGTGCCAAATACGGCGCAAATGCTTGGGCAAGCTTTGATTGAACCTTTGCCGGATTATGAGGATTCCGTGCAATATGTTTCCGCATTAAAGGCAGAATGCAATTATTTGATTACATCAAATAAAAAGCATTTCCGGCATTGCAAGATTTTGGTGATGAGTACTGCGGAATTTGCGGGGTTCTGACAGTATCGTTTGCCACGTCTGCCATGCTATAGCCTTTCAATTTCCGCCACTGACAAACCTGTGATTTCAGCTATCAAGCTGGCGTGCAAACCCTTAGCCTTCATTTTATGGGCTGTTTGCGCCAGAGTTTCCTGACGGACTTCTTCTTTGCCCGCCTCGCCTATGGCTATGCCTTCCTCCCGGCCTTCCTTCTTAGCACTAATCAATGCTGCCTGCTGATCGTATTTGTTCATCATAGTTGACCAATACTCCGATTGTTCTTCTGGTGTGAAATTAGTAAATTTGGCTATCGAAAACAAACGCTCAAAGAGCTTGCCGCTGAGCTGCTCGGGCCTTTCTTTGAATTCATGGGCATGGCGAAGCGCAAAAATAAGCCGGTCACGGAAACTCTCGCACTCATCCAAGGATTTATTGAATTTTGTGAGCCTTACAAACACAAGGTTTATGAAATTGTACCTGATTTCGGGGTGCTCCTCGTTGGAAAGGGAAAGGTATTGCACAACATCGTCGTTGCCCTTTCCAAAATCAAGCTCAAAATCCAGAAAGCTGAGTGTATAAACCGGCGGATAGTCGAAATCCCAGTTCCCGCCTTTTACGCCGTTGTTGGCGATAGCCATGCATATATAAAAGAGGGTTCTTTTTATGAAATGCACCTGTTTGCCTATCTGGACTTCCACAATGAATCTGTTTCCCTGTGAATCTTGGCATCTTATGTCAAAGATGGAATCCCTGTTGTGCATAGCTTGCCCTTTCACATATGGGTTTTTAATGACTACGTCCGTTATTGGCTGTTTCAGCTTTTTTTCCAGAAATGCATTAAGCAGCGCAATGAGCAATTCTTTGTCTTCTTCGCTAGCGAATGCTTTTTTGAAAGGCAGGTCTAGCGTCAGATCGGCGTATCCTTCCTGTGGTGCCTGGTCTTTTGTTTCCATTTGGAAATCCTCCGTTTTTTTGTTCATATTGCTTAGACGGATTTCGGAGGAAAAAAAATACGGAAAAATGCAAAAAAGTCACTTTTTTGAGTTTTCTTATCAGTGCCCCAAGCTTGCGCCTGGACAACCCTTTTATGGAAGAAATTTGCTCAACCACCCATTTGTCAACAGAAAAACCGCTTTTTTGAGCGAATTTCGCTGTTTCAAATAACATTTTGATGGGTTGTTGAAACCCTTACATAACCATATATTATAAGCTTTATTTTAGAAAAAAGAGGTGTCCACTTTAAACGATGGTTTAAGGTGGACACTATAAATATACATAATTTTTTGGAAAAGTGGTGTTTTTTTTATTTTTCTGTCAATTTTTTATCATTTCCCAGTCATTTTTTTGGAAAAAAGTGTCCACTTTAAACCATGGTTTAAAGTGGACACGAGGAAGCTGAAAATCGTTGAAAAGAGTAGGCTTGTTTAGAGACAGGAGGAAATTATGTCTACTCAGAAAAAACGGGGTTTTACCCTTATCGAGCTGATGGTTGTTATAGTGATCATCGGTATTTTAGCAGCTATTGCAATCCCAAAACTGTTTGGCATGACCGCAAAGGCAAAAGCGAGCGAAGTTGGCCCAGCAGCCGGAACTTGGAGCAAACTGCAACAAGCATACGTGCTTGATGTTAGCTCATTAGGCTCTTTCATAAAAATCGGCTATACACCCCCAGGATCATCAACCGTTTCCAGCGGTAATAAAACGTCCAAAACAAACGATTTTGACTATGAAGGCACACCTGCATCTGGTGATGGAGCTACAGCAACATGGACCGCCAAAATAGGGGGAGTGAGAAATACTGCGAAGAAGCTCGGCGATTGTGTAAATGGTGAGTGGAAAGCTACACTTTCTGTTGGTACAGATCCTAGTCAGATGGGTACACCCAGCACCACTATTACTGGAACACAGCAGGCGGACTGCGAAGCTTTAACGCCTAATTTTGGTCTTATACAATAAAACCAAGACCAGCCAACCCTAGCTACGCAAGCAACAAAGTTTCCTTATTCTTAGTTGTCCAGCGTAGCAAAGGTTGCTTGGTGTCCTCGCTCTGCGGGGATGCGCCTCAGCCCTCTTAGGCCCAAACGTTTATCACCTCGTCACTTTACGGTGCGAGGTTTGGGGTGAGGGGGTGGGGGTGCCTATATTTGGGGATAGGAGTGGTTGTTTGCGGTGGTTGTCATGGAAAGCAGGATTAAATGGATTAGCCGTCATATAAGGAAGCAATATTATGGAAATATTCGTTAGCTATTCACGGATTGATGGAAATCCAGACGATAATGTATTAAAATTAGTTGATGTTTTAAGAGAAAATGGTTACAATGCTGTTTGCGATGAATTATTAAAACAGAGAGAGACTGCTATTAATTTTAATAAAATGATGGATAAAGGTCTTCAAGCAAATAAGGTCATTGTTGTTTTATCAGAAAAATATAAAGAAAAAGCAGATGCATTCAAAGGCGGGGTCGGTGACGAATATCAATACATATTGGAAGACATTAAAAAAGAAACACAAAAGTACATTTTTGTCACATTTGAAAATGATAAAGATAAAGTGACTCCTAAATCTTTATGCGGAAGAGAAGTATTGTTTTTGAATAAATCTAAAATTATATCTAATGATCTTTTGTGTAAAATAACAGGAACTCCTATTTATGATTTTTCGCCGGTTAATCCCGAAAAAACACAGCCGATTTCTAAGAAAATAGAAATAATAAACCGCCGTATAGAAAAAGATAAGTTTTCGATGATAAATATTCCACGTGCGGAAAATCCTTATTTCACAGGGCGTACAGAAATACTGGATTTAATTTATAATAACTTTAAATACGGAGATAATGTTGCACGGGTTCAATTGTTACGGGGGTTGGGCGGAGTCGGAAAAACGTCCATTGCGCTTCAATACGCTTATACCTATGAGGATGAATACGAAGTTGTTTGGTGGATAGATGCTGAAAGTTCTGATTCTGTTCTGTTCTCTTATAAAAAATTCTTATTGGAACAAAAAATAATATCAGAAAGCGATGAAACAGAGGTTATTATCAAGGCAATGGAACTTTGGTTCAAGCGCAATAAAGAATGGCTCTTTATTTACGACAATGCTGATGCTGTCGATATAAATGGAGGCTGGCTTGAA
>LIUI01000073.1:0-5346 GCA_001462235.1 Fibrobacteria bacterium GUT307 | reverse complement strand
GATATAAATGGAGGCTGGCTTGAAAAATACCTACCTAAAAAAAGAAATGGCAACATTCTTATAACGACAAGAAGCTGGGATTCTTATATAGGCGAAATGATAGATATTGTCGTTTTTAATGAAACAGAAGCTATATCATTCTTAAAAAAACGCATACGTGGGAAAGGCAATGGATATTCCGATGATTCCGCTAAAGAGCTAGCCAAACTATTACAATATTTACCGCTTGCATTGGAACAAGCAGCGGCGTATATGAGAGAAGTTCCGGGAGTAATATATAGTGATTATATCAATTTGTACAAGCAGTACGGAATAAAAGTATTTAATGCCGATACTAAATTAGTTGGCTATAATTCAACAGTTGCGATAACATGGAAAATTTCTATGGCTAAAATCACCAATGAAAATGCTATTCAAATGTTTAATATGTGTGCATATTTAGCACCGAATGCGATACCTGTCGAAATATTTGTTCGTGGAAGAGAAACTCTGCCGGATTCACTGCAACTCGGCGTAAATGATAATTTACAAAGGGATGCGATATTTACCGATTTGGTACGTTATTCACTGCTAAAAGTCGAGAGGGACGAAAGCGTATCCGGTGATGAGAAACGTCTACTCTATATGCACCGCTTAGTACAGGAAGTCGTACAGGAAAATTTCGGAGAGGATTCAAGCTGGCTTGCTCATTGCTTAAATTTGATAGATAAAATCTTTAATTGGAAAACTAAAGATAAAGAATTAATGAACTCTTTCAAGTGGGAATCGCCTCACGCAATTATTGTAGCAGAAAAATCTTATAAGGTTTTTACCGAAGATAACAAAAAATTGTACAATATTGCTAATATATATTTTGGACTCAGCTTGGTTTATGCAAAGATGCTGTACTTGGATTCAGCCAAATCCTATTCCGATAGGTGCATAGAAATAACAGAACGATTTTACAAAGAATCAGCAATTGCCGGTAACAATCTGTTTATGGTGTATTCTAATAGAGGCCTTATCTATAACAATCTTATAAAATACGACGAGGCGATTAAGGATTTCGATAAGAGTATAGCGATAGGAGAACAATTGCGCTTGGACGATAATTTGTGTTATGAAAGTGAATTGGCCATGGCTTACATGAATAGAGGTATTGCATATCATTGTTTGAAATTATATGAAATAGCATTATCGGACAAAAATAAAAGCGTTGAGATATATGAACGTTTACGCAAAGATGGCCTCCTAGATGATGAAAATAAATTGGCCTTAGCCTATATGAATCGAGGGGCGACTTATGAGGCAATCGAGAAATATAAAGAAGCATTGTCGGACAGCGATACTTGTATTGAAATTTGGGAAAAGTTGAAACGTGAAGAAAAGGCGATTGATGAAAATCAATTCGCCATAGTGCGTATGAACCGGAACATCACAAGTTCGAAAGTAGTGCTTGAAAAAAACAAAGAACATCTGTCGAATGAAGGAGCGGCAATATATAACCGCAACGCTTCAGCGGCTCTGTTGAACTACCGGAAAAAACAAAATAACGGAGGAAATAGATAATGAATGAAGTAGGCATGAATTTAGAAGATATAAACGAATCTATTGATGTGCTTGAATCTATGCGGTCAGTAGGCGAGTTATCTGATGAAAGTGTGTTGGCAATGGGATATACCCAAAGAGGTTTGCTTTATTTTCAATTTAATAAGTTTGATGATTCTATAAAGGATCACAGCAAAAGTATTGAAATTATGGAACGCCTTCTTGGCGAAGATAAATCTCCCAATGTAAATGAATTGGCAAAAGCTTACGCAGGCAGAGGGATGGCATATCATGTTGTCGGTGAATATGAAAAAGCATTGACCGACATAACAAAGAGCATTGATATTTGGGAACATTTACAAAAATTTGGTCAATTTGTTGATGAGAATATGCTGTGTAACGTATATAAATTGCGAGGAGGCTTTCTTAATTATATGAATAAAAATATGGACGATGCCATATCAGATTATCGAAAAAGTATAAATATCGCAGAACGACTTAAAAAGGCAGGTAAACCATTTGATGAGGATGGATTGGCAACAGCTTATATGGGTGTAGCTCAAAGTTATGATCAAAAAGAGAATTTTGCAGAGGCTAATAAGTATTATGATAAATGTATTGATATTTGGGAGCGATTTATAAGTGAAAGACAGCCGTTGTCAGATGAAGATGGTTTGGCAACAGCTTATATGAATAGAGGTTGCAATTATTATGTGATGGAAGAAAATGCTAAAGCATTATCGGATCATAATAAATGTATCGCTATCAGAGAGCGATTGAAAAATCAGGGTGTTCAACAAGATGTATATTATGTATCTTTGTCTTATAGAAACAGGGCACTCTCATATGAAACTGCAAATAATATAACGGCTGCGATAAAAGACTATATTTCTGCCATTAGTGCTTTAAAAGAGGAATTTAGTAAACGTCCTGAATTGCAAGAACTCTATTATGATAGATTAGCTGAACTTATTGATTTAGTTGTTGAAGAAAAAAACGATGTGCTTTATAATAATGTTATCCAAAAATTTTTGTATTCCATGCGTTCTGTGCCAAAAACAAAAGACGCTGAAAAAGCTCAAAACAACATCTTTGAGAAATTGAGTTAATATGTACCAAATCATCTATGGCGGGATATATCACACCACAGCCAAGGAAAACCATAGATGTTCCTAATCTCCTTCGCCTCATTTGCAATCTGCTATTCCCTTATGCTACCCCTAGCACCCCAAAGCATTGCACCGCATATTTCACGGCAGGGCAAGGCACGCCTTGCCCCTACCCCACAAATACGAATGTTCAAAAAAATTAATGTTTTTATTATTTTTGACACAATTTTTGAATGTAGGGGCAAGGCGTGCCTTGCCCTGAAAGACGCAATGGTTACCGTGTTTGCCACGAAATATACAAGAAAGGGTAGTGGAAAACGCCAAAGGCGGTTGGAACTAGGGAAAGGCTTTTCCCTTTTTAACAATAGCTGTTGCCGCTATCTAAGTTCTTTAAGTTGCTGGTCTATTTCTTCCAAAGGTTGCTTTGACATTGCCCCCTCATACTTTTGCAAATTCACAGGAACCTCTAAAGCATTAATTATGCTGAAAAGTTTTAAACTTTCCAACTGGCGTAAAAGTTCAAGCACCTTGCAGTCTTCTATTTTCAGAGTAACTGTTGTCATAAATAAAAATATAGAAAAATTTGCAAGTAAGGTGACGTTGTAATATGCTCCTAATCCCCTTCGTCTCTTTTGCAATCTGCTATTCCCTTATGCAGCCTCTGGCACCCCAAAGCTCCATAATAGCAATCATACTGCTCATAACGCTAATCACAACAGCCTTCAAAAACCAACTAAAAATCCCTATAGAAACACTCCCATACCTCGCAATGCCCATAATCCTCTTCGCAAGCATAAACGAAAAACTTGAATTCGCCTCAGACGACATGATCCTGTGCTTCTCAATGTTCGCAGCAACACTGCTCGTATTCTCCCAAAAAGAAATCTACAGCAAATGGATTTTCAGAAGCGTGATTATCTGCGGAAATATGCACCTAATAATGCAAATTTTCGGAGCAATCATAAACAACGAAACAGTAGCAATAAGAAGCATTTTCCCGCTCGCAAACGAAATAATGTTCTTTTACATGCTCCTAATGTTTTGCTCAATTCTCATCTACCGCAAAGACAGCAATGCCTTTTGGAGAATATACGCCATAGCAATCGGAGCCTTAGCTTCCATCTCCCTTGTGGTAGGAGATGACATCTACACAAAAATACTCAAAATCAGCGGCGAAGACGCCCTTGGAATATGGCTTGGACTTGGATGCGGAATTATATTCACCACCGCTCTATTCCTCTGGAAAAAATTCAGCCTCCCCAAAAACCTCGGAATATCCTTCGTAGCCTCGATATTTTTAGCATTAATGTTTTCTTCCATAATCGCCGTCAACTCCAATTTTTTCAGCTCGGACTCCCCGCCGGAAGCGACAAGCAGGCTGGACAACTGGAAAGCGGCTTGGAACCTGATCAAGGAAAAACCTCTCGGCGTTGGCTTCGGTGCATACGGCGCAAACTCAATGCAGCACTGGCCAACCATAGAAGAAGCCTATCTGAAACACGGAGCAACTGTTTACACCAGCACACACAACCAATACCTTCAAATTCTAACAGAAATAGGCTGGCCCGGATTTTTCTACTACTGTGCCTTATTCGCAATACCTTGGTTCGTATCCATTTTCCGCTATCTCAAAACCGGCAAGCCTCATTTTCTGTTCATAGCGGGAATTCTCGCCTCCATGCTCTCCGTTATGGAAGTAGCCGAGGCAATATCCATGTTCGCTTTCATACAAATAATCCATTGGGTGTTTCTGCTTTACTGCGTAAAAGCCATTCTGCCACTCAGAACCGAGCGCAGTTTTGTTATCACAGGCTTGACTCGCAATCTGTTTTTCATAATTCTAATTCCCCTGCTCTCTTTTTTGCTCTACGACAGAGGCAAGCAGCTGTATTCAATGCACCTTACCATTTTGGAAAATGCGTCTTTTTCCAACCGCAAAGAATTGTTTTTAAATATGGCACCCATCAACAGAGCTTTTGAAATATATCCGAAAAACTCGGCAGCGCTTTGGCATATCGCTCTAATGCATTTGCAACAAAAAAACTACGAAGAGGCCTTGAAAGCTATGGATGCGGTGGAAGAAATGTCCGGTTATTCATGGCCGGTTAGCCAAGGGCGTGCGGAGATTTATTTCGAGATGGGGGATCTGGAAAGGGCGTGTGAAGCGGCGAGGTTTCCCATAGCTCGTTTTAGCGATGCCTGGACTTTGGAGTTGGAGAAGAAGTTGGGGTGTGAGGGTTATTGAGGGGGAATTGCTTATAGCCATATTTCTTTAGAAAGTTTCATTCCTAACGGATTTTCATAATTTTCAGGGCAATTAGATAATAAATTTTCCAATTTAAATATAAAAGATTCTCTAATCTCAGGTATTTTACGCATTATATCTGCCATAATCCAAATTATAACGCCTGAATGTTCAGATGACCAGCATAGGTTTCGCAATTTTGGAGTTAGCAACGGTTTTATCGTTAATATGCGATTCCACAACTGACCTTGATGAGCGCAGCGATTTCGCAATGCAACCAATGAATGAATCCAAGATGTTAAATAATTATGGGGAACGCCTAGATTTCCAGCGATTTTTTTTATGCAATTTTTATCTTTTATACACCCAAGCAAACGAGACCATTTACCAAAAGACATGATTTCTGCAAGAATCCAGCTAGGGACAATATCGCTATCGTATTTTTTTCTATAGTAAACGCTGATT
>LIUI01000072.1 GCA_001462235.1 Fibrobacteria bacterium GUT307 | reverse complement strand
GGGGTGGCGAATGCAGATATGCAGAGAAGCAACGAGAGTAGGATATGTTTACTTAAAGTCATCAATCCAAAGATAGAAATGATCTTGAACTTTGTCAAGGGGAAAAATGTTTTTTTGTAGGGGGGAATATAATTCTTGGCAGGGAAGTTGTGCTAGAATATATCTTTTTCCAATAGAGCATCTATTTCCAAGGTAGCCTTGTTATATTCACCTATCAATGTATTTTGCAAAATTTTTTCCACATAATCCCCAATTTCATCTACTTGCACAAATTCATGCAAACCGTTTGAGGCTTCATCTATAGCATCCGGATCCAAAGTATCGTATGCTTCTTTTAATTTATTCAATCTGCTTTTTAATGTTTCCGTATCGGTGAGTTCCTTTTGCTTGCCTTCGTTGTTTGCAGAAATAAGGATGTTTATATCGTTTAGCAGGAGTTTCAAAGACATCAAGAATTGGGCATTGTGCAGCTTGATATATTTTAAGTCTTCTTCCTTGCCGGCCATTTCCAATTGCTTTGCTGTTTCTGATAGCCCGGTTGCACCTATGTTTGCCAAAGCACTCTTTAATGCATGAACGTAGGTTGTATATAAAGAATAATTATTAGTTTCCAGGCTTTTTTCAATCTCTTCTATTTTCTGAAGCCCATCATTATAGAACACGGTAAGCGTTCGCATATAATTTTTAACCGTTCCACCCGTCATGGCAATGCCTTTTTTAACATCAACCGTATCGATTTCTATATCTATGTTCAAATCATTTTCTTTGTCGTTTTTGTTTTCTTCGGTTATTTTTCTCTGTTTTTCTTTTGGCAGCCATTTTCCTAAAATAGAGTCCAATTTAACCGTATCAATAGGTTTTGATAAAAAATCATTAAATCCGTTTGACAAAAACATTTCTTTTACGCCAGAAACAGCATTGGCGGTTAATGCTATAATGGGCAAGTCTTTTCCCAGTTTTCTTATTTGCTTTGTTGCTTCTACTCCGTCCATTTCCGGCATCATGTGATCCATGAGGATTAAATCATAAGTATCTCTTTTTACCATCTCAATAGCATCCGCTCCGCTCAGGCATAAATCAAGCTGCATTTTGTATGGCAAAAGCAAACCTTCGGCTACTTTTAAGTTTGTGTTAATATCATCAACAATGAGAATTTTTGCTTTTGGCGCGGTGAATCTTGCTGTGGCATCGCTGTTTGCGGTGTAAGAGAAGGTATCTGATATACCGTTTAATATATTTGCCACAGATATGGAATTTACGGGCATGGTGAGCACATTCAAATTTTTGTCCGGGATAGCATAGCCAAAACCTGTGAGTACCACAATTTCCGCTTTGGAACCAAGTCCCGATAGTATTTTTTTAACGTTGTCTAGTAAAACGTATGCAACGAATATAAAGGAATAATCCTTGATTTTCAGTTTTTCGTAAAGTTCTTCGTCGTTTTTTACTTGCGTGCAACTTACGCCTAAGTTATCTATGTTGCAAATCATTGAATCTGCATACATTTGGCGGCGTTCATAAACAAGAACACTCTTTTCTTCGGGATTTTCAACCATTGCCATAGGTTCCGGCGAGCGTATTTTTTGCGGCAAAGTAATGGTAAATGTACTACCCTTGCCGTATTCAGAAGAAACGCTGATATCTCCACCCATAGCCGTTACAAGGTTTTTAGTTATGGCAAGCCCAAGACCTGTGCCTTCAATGCCCTTGTTAGCTGCCAAGTCCACTTGAATAAAATCATCAAAGAGTTTTTCTATATCTTCTTTTTTTATGCCCTTGCCGCTGTCTGCAACATCTATGATTAAATTGACAAAATCTTCTTTCTTTTCTCCGTTTATTGAAAAAGATATATATCCGCTTTTGGTGTATTTGGCAGCGTTGCTCAAAACATTGAGCAGTATTTGCCTTACCCTTGTTTCGTCTCCTATAAGTTCGTTTGGTATGCTGCTGTCTATATTCACAACAAAACGCAATCTGGAATCCATAACCCTCATTCTTATAATGCTTATAACATTATTTACCATAGAAGAAAACATATAACCGCTAGAGGCAATTTCCAGCTTTCCACTCTCAATTTTTGAGAAATCCAAAATATCATTGATAATTGAGAGAAGATTTGAGCCGGATTGTTTAATGGTAAGGACGTGTTCGCGAGTGGTATTTGGTATATCTTCGCGCAGGGCAAGTTCTGCCATGCCTATGATTGCGTTCATGGGCGTGCGTATTTCATGGCTCATGCGGGCTAAAAAGTCGCTTTTTGCCCTGTTTGAGGCCGCTGCTTTGGTTGCAAGGTTGGATATGGTGCTCCGTTGCTGCCATGCTCTGAGGCGCAAGGTGTGCAGCGTATAAGCCAGCAAAAAACTGAGGAAAAATGAAATTACCAGATCGTTAATGGCATATTGAAGAGCCAAACTTGAGTAATCAAGCCCCGTTAAAGTCCCTGCTATAAGGAATGTGACTAAAGAAAGAATGTGCAATGCGTATTTCAATTTTATTGGAGCAGGTATAAACACAGACAGCAACAAAACAAAGATAAATCCGCCAATATACCCCGGAGCATGCTCACCGGCAGTTGCCGTGACTATTGCCGTTAAAATATAAAAAGAAGAAAGGAGTGCCGTAAGGGATACATTCGGGCGCTTTCTAAAATAATTAGTAAACCTAAGCGATATTAAAATTAGGCTTATTACGCCAAATGCAATTCTAATGGAAATGGCAAAAATTGGAAATTGATGCAATCCTAAGTCAAAGGGAATATAAGGCAGCCATATTACGGAGGTTAAAAATAAGAGGTAAAATAGTTTACTAGCTTCGTAGTTAAGCTCTCCTTTGAAAGTATCTCGGCTGGCTTCTCCGCCATAATCTTCAAAATACTTTTCGTAGAATGCAGCAAGTTTTTTCATTGACATATCATAAGTTCCTCACCGCGCCTTTGTCTGCGCTTGCAGCGAGCGATGCGTAAATTTTTAGCGACTGGCTTATTTGCCTTTCTCTAGAAAGGGGTTTCCAGGCCTGTGTTCCTTTGGTTTCCATTTCTTTACGACGATTTTCCAGTTCATCGTTTGTTATGCCTATATTTATGGCTCTGTTTGGAATGTCTATTTCTATAATATCTCCGTTTTTAACCAATGCTATATTTCCTTTATTTGCAGCTTCCGGGCTAACGTGCCCAATGGAAAGCCCGCTTGTTCCGCCGCTAAACCTGCCATCTGTCACTAGGGCACAATCTTTGCCAAGGCCCATGCTTTTTAGGTAACTGGTGGGGTATAGCATCTCTTGCATTCCGGGACCGCCCTTTGGACCTTCGTAGCGAATAATCACCACATCGCCTTTTTTTACCTTGCCTTTTAATATTCCTTCTGAAGCTTCTTCTTGGCTTTCAAACACAACGGCAGGGCCTGTGAATACCCATATTGCGCTATCTACTCCTGCGGTTTTTACAACGCAGCCATTCGGAGCAAAATTTCCGTAAAGGACTGCCAAGCCTCCGTCTTTGCTGTAAGCGTTTGCAAGGTTCCTTATTGCACCATTTTCACGGCTTAAATCGTGGCTTGCAAATGTTTCGCTTTGGCTATATGCCTCCAAATTGAACTTGCGTCCGGGGGCGGCTAAAAAACGTTCCAAAGCTTCTTTGCTTGCAGATTTTCTCGCTATATCCCAGTTATTTAAGTATTCGCCCAAACTTGCGGAATGCACCAAATTGACTTTTGAGTTCAGCAGACCCGCATTGTCAAGCTCGCCCAAAATAGCCGGAATGCCGCCAGCCCTATGCACGTCTTCTACATGCACGTTGCTAACACTCGGCGCGACCTTGCATAAGCAGGGTGTTGAGCGGGAAAGTTCATTTATGTGTTTCATGGTGAAGTCTGCGCCGGCTTCGTGAGCTACTGCTAGTATGTGCAAAACGGTATTTGTTGAGCCACCCATAGCTATGTCTAGACGCATTGCGTTTTCAAATGCTTCTTTTGTGGCTATGCTTTTGGGCAAAATTGAAGAATCGTTTTTATTGTAAAATTTATCGCAGAGTTCAACTGCCAATTTTGCCGCCTGAATGAACAGTTTTTTGCGTTCTGCATGGGTTGCAACCAGGGTTCCATTGCCGGGGAGCGAAAGCCCAAGGGCCTCGGTCAGGCAGTTCATCGAGTTTGCCGTGAACATTCCGGAGCAGCTTCCGCAGGTAGGGCAAGCGGCATCTTCTATTTTGCGCAAATCCTCGTCCGAAACACTTGGGTTTGCAGCCGCCACCATTGCATCTATCATATCAATGTGGGTTTCTTTGCCACCGAGTGTTGCAATGCCTGCTTCCATAGGTCCGCCGCTCACAAATACCGCAGGAATGTTGAGCCGCATAGCTGCCATAAGCATACCGGGAGTTACCTTGTCGCAGTTGCTTATGCACACAAGGGCATCTGCGCAATGGGCGTTTGCCATGTATTCAACCGAATCTGCAATTAAGTCGCGGCTGGGCAGGCTGTAAAGCATGCCGCTATGGCCCATGGCTATGCCGTCATCTATGGCTATTGTGTTGAATTCTTTTGGCACTCCGCCTGCTTTGCGAATTTCTTCTGCAATCAGCCTGCCAACGGGCTGCAGGTGCACATGTCCAGGCACAAATTCCGTAAAACTATTAACAACGGCTATAACCGGTTTTCCAAATTCGCTTTCTTTTGTTCCTGTTGCTCGCCAAAGGGCACGGGCACCAGCCATATTTCTACCATTTATCGTGGTGAGGGAGCGGAGTTTCATAGTATGGAGGAAAATAGTAAATATAAAGTAGTTACCAAATGGTTACAGGCCTATTTTTTACAAGATAGTAAATGTTATTTAATGCGGTAATGCCCCGTGATTAGAAAATCAAAAAGGCGGTCTTCTTCCATTGCACCGCCACCGATGTTATGGATTACTAATTTACTATCTTACCCCCATGAACTTTAAAGAGCAAAGAGAAAAAAAAGCATTTTTGGCTTTGGCAAATGGCAGTGTGTTTTACGGATATTCTGTTGGTGCACCGGTTGATACATGCGGGGAAGTGGTTTTTAACACTGGATTGAGCGGCTATCAAGAAATTTTGAGCGACCCATCTTACTCGGGGCAGTTTGTGGTTATGACTGCGCCGGAAATCGGGAATTATGGCGTTAATGAAGACGATATGGAATCTCGGAATTTTTTTGCGGCAGGGTTTATAGTAAGGGAATTGAATGAAGCTTCAAATTGGCGTAGCCAAGAGTCCTTGCAAGCAGCCCTTGTTCGCCGCAATATTCCCGCACTCGCCGGCATAGATACGCGTACCTTAACCTTGCTCTTGCGTGAAAACGGTGCCCAAAAAGCCTTTATTTGCACAAGCGGCAAAATAGAGCCTAATACAGCGGTTGAAAAAGCTAATTCTTGGCAGGGAATAGATAATCAAGACTATGCAAGCGTTGTTTCTTGCGAAAAGCCCTACGAATTTAATTTTGAAGGATTTGACGGCGAAAAACTGCCACCGGCAGACCTGCGTGTAGTGGCTTATGATTTTGGAGTTAAATACAATATTTTGAGAAGTTTACGCCGCGCCGGAATGCAAGTATCTGTTGTTCCCTCAAAAACTTCTGCAGAAGAGGTTTTAGCCATGAAACCGGATGGCGTGTTCCTCTCCAACGGCCCCGGAGACCCATCTGCTGTTGGCTATGCCATTGAAAATACACGCAAGCTAATAGGCAAGGTTCCGATTATGGGAATTTGTTTGGGGCATCAAATTATAGGGCTTGCGCTCGGTGGAAAAACGCAAAAACTCAAATTCGGGCATCACGGCTGCAATCAACCCGTTATGGACTGTTCCTCTCACGCTGTTGAAATATCGTCCCAAAACCACAATTACATGGTTATGCCGCAGGGAATAGAAGATAAAGCCCAAATCACCTACCAAAACTTAAACGATGGCAGCGTTGAGGGCTTAAGGCTAAAAAATGAAAAGGTATTTTCTGTTCAGTTCCACCCAGAAGCAGCACCAGGTCCACATGATTCATTGCATTTATTTAAGGAATTCAGAAAACTTATTCTAAATTCGCGCTAAATATGCACTTCCGTACGCTATCCGAATTTTTGCAAAGTGAAAGTTTAGGTTCGCTGGATTCTTTGAGCTTCCCGCCTGTTGGAGAAGTGAATCATTACAGCAATTTGGGAATTTCTGCACAAGCTATATGGATAAGTTCGGTATTTTTGAAAAGTCAAAAACCAATTTTAATAATAACAAAGGAACAAAAATCAATAGATTTGTGGATTGAAAATTTATCCGGGCAAATTGAAGAAAGCGATTTGCTCTCATTGCCTGTGGCAAAAGATGATGGCAAGGCAAGGTTTTTTAGCGGCATTTTAGAGGAAAAACTCAAGTTTATCCAAAATGCAAACGGAGTTAAAATTGCCATAGCAAGCGTAGAAGCCTTGCAAACAAAATTACCTTCCGCAAAAATGCTAAAAGAGAGAACCTTGAATTTCAAAGCAGGCGATTCTTTAAGCGAAAGCGATTTAAGAGAAATTTTTATATCAAGAGGATTTGAAGAACAAGCCATTGTAGAGAAAGTCGGCGATTTTTCCATTAGGGGCTGCATTATAGATATAAACCCTCTTTTATGCGAACATCCCATACGCTTGGAACTCTGGGGCAATACTTTGGAATCCATAAGAACCTTTGACATTTTTACGCAAAGATCATTGAAAAATTTGGAAAGCATTGATATTTTTCCAATGAATTTATTTTATTCCATCAATGAAAATTCGGCATTTGATTTTTTGAAAAACTACTCAATAATAACCGAAGATTATTACAATTTGCCCTTAGAATTTTCCGATGTATTAAAGAAATATTCCATCGTGGATTTTTCTCCTTTAAATACACCTCAATCCCTAATAAATCCGCAAATTCGTTCAAATTCCGGTTTTGCCGGCATAGAAAAAGAAATTGCGGAATATAACGCAAGGGGGGGGGAGGTATTTTTACTCGCTCCTACTCAAGGGCAAGCACTCCGGCTTTACCATTTATCGCAGGGAAGCGAGGTTAAGGAAATTTTGATTGGGCATATTTCAGAGGGCTTTTGGTGCAAAGATAATTCTTATGCCATTTTGAGCGACCATCAAATTTTCAACCGCTTTGGGCACTTGACAAAGAGAAAACAAAAAGCATCCGGTTTGCATAATGCGGTTTTTGCAGATTCCTTGGCGAGCGGAGATTATGTTGTTCACGAAGATTGCGGAATTGGAAAGTATTTAGGGCTTTCCCGTATAGAGGCATTGGGTGCCATTGTTGACTGTGTGATGATTGAATACGCAGACAAAGCAAAACTCACATTCCCGGTTAGCGATTTGCACAAGCTGGAAAAACTGGTAAGGAACGAAGACGATGCACCGCCGCCGCTCAATAAACTAGGCACAAAGAGCTGGGAACACGCTAAGGAAAAGGCAAAAAAACGCATTGTGCAAATTGCCAAAGCCCTTGTTGAGCTTTACGCAAAAAGGGAACTTGTTCAAGGCTTTGCTTTCCCGCCGGATTCAAAATTGCAAGAGGAATTTGAAAACGATTTTCCCTTTTCCCCAACTCCAGACCAGGTACGTAGCGCAAAAGAAATAAAAAGCGATATGGAAAAACAAAAACCCATGGACAGGCTTTTATGCGGAGATGTTGGCTTTGGAAAAACAGAAGTGGCAATGCGAGCGATATTCAAGTGCATAAATGCAGAAAAACAGGTTGCCGTTTTGGTTCCCACAACCGTGCTTGCCGCTCAGCATTTTCAATCTTTTACGGAACGTTTTGCTAACTGGCCCGTAAATATAGCCCTTGTGAACCGCTATAAAACAAATGCAGAGAAAAAAGAAATTTACAAGGATTTGGCAGAAGGTAAAATTGATTTGGTGGTAGGTACTCACGCCCTGCTTGCAGATAGCATTAAATTCAAGGATTTAGGCTTGCTCATCATTGATGAGGAACAAAAATTTGGAGTTAAGCAAAAAGAGAGATTGCGAGAAATGCGGCTTTCTCTAAACACCCTTGCGATGAGTGCAACGCCAATTCCCAGAACTTTGCAACTCTCAATGACAGGAGTCAGAGATATTTCCTTTATCAACACACCGCCGCTTAACCGTATGCCTGTAGAGACAAAGATTATGGAGAGAAACAACTCCGTTTTAGCCGCTGCTATTCGAGACGAAATAGACCGAGGCGGGCAGGTTTTTGTGGTGAATGATAGGGTGCAAACTATAGAAAAACTTGCAGCGGATGTTGAATTATGGATACCTAATTTACGTGTAGCGGTTGCACACGCCCAATTGCCAGATAGCGATTTGGAAAAAACTATGTCTGCTTTTATAAATAAGGAATTTGACGTTCTGGTTTGCACGGTTTTAATAGAATCAGGCCTTGATGTTCCTAATGCAAATACAATAATAATTATGAATGCTCAGCATTTTGGAGTGGGGCAGTTGTACCAATTGAGAGGCAGAGTAGGCAGATCTGCCGTGCAAGCTAAGGCATATTTGGTAACTCCGGAGGGGGGGGCAGGGGTATCTAAGCCTGCAAAGCAAAGACTTTCTGCTATGGAGCGTTTTACCGATTTGGGTTCCGGTTATCAGGTTGCTATGCGTGATTTGGAAATTCGCGGGGCTGGGAATTTGCTTGGAATGGAACAACATGGCTTTATTGAAGAAATAGGTTTTGAAACCTACGTTAGAATGGTTAAGGAGGCAGTTGAAGAGTTGCGAGGCACAAAAGACGATACTCCTGTTCAGCCCCGTTTGGAACTGCGTGTTGATGCTTATTTACCGGAACGTTGGATAGAAGACGGTTTGGCAAGAATTTCCATTTATCAGCGAATTGCCCGTGCAGAAACCACCGAAGAAATTGCATCGCTTTTGAGCGAGTTGAGAGATAGATTTGGGCCTGTGCCAAAACCGGCAGAAATGCTTTTGACGTGTGCGGAAATCGGAATAAGGGCAAAAAACTTTTTTATAACAGGTATTGCCCGCAAACAAGGAGTGGCTGTTCTAACATTTTCAGACAGAACCAACGCATCTTCGCCATTCCTTGCAGATATGTATTCCAAAAGCAAATTTCCGCTCCGTTTTTTAGCGACAATGCCAATGCAAGCAGTTATTGAAATCGGTGCTTCCAATGCAGAAAAAGAAGTAAAAGACCTACTTGGATTTTTTGCAGAATTTAGGTGCAAATCTTAAGTGCATACACAAAAAAGTGAAATAATGCCTTAATTACAGCATAATTCATTGAAATATAACGAGTTACTTCTATGATATCCTTGTGTTAAAGCCAGGACAATTGTGCCATGACTTCCGGTTTATTTTCTATATTACAATCGTTCATGCTAAACAAACTTACTATTCGTGGCTTTAAATCTATAAAGGAATTAAAAAAAGAAGATTACGAGGCTTGTTGGCGACAATCACACCGAAATTAGGTTTTCAAAAAGAGCCATAACCGCTTCCTTGCTTATATCTCTATAGCGGAAAGCGTGAATAAGATTGCCCATGTTTGACCACTTAACCCTTTCATTGTTGAGTTCATGGCGAATCCTATTTGCCGTGCTGTAAAGTGTTCTAACGGCTATTACTGCGTTTACTTCATTAGCCTCTCTAGCCATTTTGCCAGAAGGTGCAATCTCAAAAAATGGCTGCAGTTTTGCGATCCAAAAACAATATAAAGCTATTTCGTTCCATTCGCTCATATCTATTCCATGATACACATGGAAATAAACCCGACGGCGTTCTACCAAGTCAATAATTTTAAGCATACATGAATTGGATAAACCGAGCCTGTCTCTCGGAATATTTTGTTCATTGCTCCAAATCCATTCTTTGAGTTTGTTTACTTTTTCTGAAACAATTTCTTTTGGCAACACGCCAAATTGAGGATAATCCCCTGGTGAACATGATGTTTTTACCATTTCCAGCCCGTCTCGCTAATCATTTCGTCAGCTATTCTAGTGCTTTCGGGGTCTTCCATGAGCCATTCAAAAATATCTTTGCCCGGCGGCCTTATCCTTGAATTTTCAACAGCCGAGGGCTTCGCTTTTGCATATCTTTCATACGCTTCGGAAATATCCCAGTCCATACCAAACCTGCCTTTTTCTGAGTTCAAGATTTAATATACAAAATTTTTTATCTAAAATAACCATCCCCCATCCGATAATTACTCCTCAAACTTCACACCCGCACACCCTTTTAAAAAATTGGCACCCCACCCACTTTACCCCAAACCTCGCACCGTGAGGTACGAGGTGATAAACGTTTGGGCCTAAAGCGGCTGGGATGCATCCCCGCCGAAGCAGGGACACCAAACAGCCTTACTATGCAGAGCAACTAAGAATAAGGAAACTTCATTGCTTGCATGGCTAGGCTGGCTGGTCTTTGAGGTTAGGGAGTAGTTGGAGTAGTTGTTACAGTACCTATTCTATAGAATTGAGGCGTCAAGGCTTCACAGCCATCTCCTCCGTTCACAGTAGCGGTAATAGTTGGACTAGTAGTAGTCATATCTACTGTCCATGTATTATCGGTACCTTTACAATCATCTCCCAAGTTCCCCTTTGCAGTAGCGGTGAATTTAGCCGTCTCTCCATCAGCAGTTTCTTCCTTAGCACTAGCAAGTTCTGCTCCCTCAGGCGTGGTTTCATATTTAAAATTACCAGTTTCACTGTCATCTACTTTAGTACCTTCTGCACCTGGAAGTGTATAACCTATTCTAAAATTAGGCCCTAGCTTCCCTGTTTCTGAGCTAAATGCTTGTTGCAGTTTAACCCAAGTTCCAGCCGCGGGACCAACTTCCTGTGCCTTAGCTTTTGCCGTCATTCCAAATAACTTTGGAATAGCAATTGCTGCCAAAATGCCGATG
>LIUI01000071.1:18293-19551 GCA_001462235.1 Fibrobacteria bacterium GUT307 | reverse complement strand
TCCTTCTCAAACGGAATGGGAACGCTCAGCGAAAGCGAATCCAAATTGCCGCGCAAATATTCCGAAAACTCAAGCACCGTTTCCTCTGCCATCTTAGGGTCGATTTTGCAAAGATGCCGAATTACCGTGAGGGAGTTGTAGAGGAAGTGCGGCTGGATTTGCGAGAGCATAACGTCGATTTGCCGGCGTTGTAATTCCAACTCTCTGTCTTTAAGCAGCTTTGCCTGCCGTGCCTGAACGCCTCCGTAACTGGCGACTATAGAAAGGGTTGACGCGATAAATATAAACTCAAGTTCCCGCAATACAAAAATATGAGCACCCATAGCCAATATGGGAAAGAAAGTATAAGACAGCAGGAACAGCGTATCGCTTTTTTCCATGCTTTTCCGGTACCACAGAATAACGGTGGTAATTAATCCCAACAGAAGCGTTGCAAAAGCCTGGCTCAACAAAAACATATCCTGTGTATGATAACGGTTGCGTGCATCAAAAGCGTAGTACATACCGTTAAATTGCGATAAAATGACCGACAGGAAAGCGGCACCGAACAACGCATACATTATCCGCGGCATCATTTTGCCAATATGAGCGTTCCCGCTGTTTTTGTTAATAAGTGCGATTACATAATCCGCCAAAAGCGGAATCAAAAGGTATTGCAAAACGTAGGTAGTGAATTTAGCGGCACGGACAATAACAAATCCGCTCTCGGAAATATCGCCGTCAAAACTCCACGCAATGGTATCACTTACTATTGCCGCTATGTTGCACAGAACAACTCGCATAAACAGCCTGTTCAGTTTGCTTTTTCTGTCAATACTCGTTGTGAGTAGAATCAAAACAATGATTGAAACAAGGACCGCAAAGCCTTCTATCAGAATATTCATGTGCCCAATGTTACCCATGATTATCCCCTTTTGGAATCGAAACTATTGCCGTAGTTCCCTGTCCCGGCACGCTATCTATCTCCAGCATCCCGCTGCATAAGGCGGCAAGGCGGCTACGCGTGTTTTCTATTCCCACATGGCTACGCCCATCGTCGGTTGCAGCTGTTTTAGTATCGAAGCCCTCGCCGTTGTCTGTAACCGTAATCATAAACGCAGTTTCGGTTTCTGACGTTTTAATTGACACCGTGCCGCCATGCTCTTTTTTTGTGATGCCGTAGCGTACCGCATTTTCTACAATGGGCTGAAGCGTCAGTGCTGGGATAAGAAAATCTTTCGCTTTTATATTGTATGCAACATTTAATTTTTCGCCGAAT
>LIUI01000071.1:0-18066 GCA_001462235.1 Fibrobacteria bacterium GUT307 | reverse complement strand
GCGCAAATATTCCGAAAACTCCAGCACCGTTTCTTCTGCCATCTTAGGGTCTATTTTGCACAGTTGCCGTATCACCACAAGGGAGTTATACAAAAAATGCGGTTGGATTTGGCTGAGCATGATAGATATTTGTTTTTGCGTAAGTTCATGCTCCAGCGATATGATTTTCTCCTGTTTTGCTATCAACAGAATCATAATAACAACAGCAAAAAACAGCAGCATTGCCGTCCAAACCAGCAAATCCCGGATTTCCCTGTAAAAATCGCCTTCCGGTACAAGCCCAACTACGGTATATCCACCTGCGTTTTTGTATCCTGCGTAATATTTTGCGCCGTCCATATCCACCCATGCAAACCCGTCGCCCAAATTTACGGCTTTATACCAGTCCGTATTCGATACGTCCGCTCCAAGCAGCGCCTCGTCCGGGTGGGCGGTAATGATTCCCACCGACAATACCAGCCCGTAGCCGTTATCGCCGAGTTTCGTTTCCTTTATGGTTTGGCCAATGTTGATTTCGTCTTGCAATCTGCCGATTACACCCGCATTGAAACCAAGCTGAATAAAACCGCCGTTCTTACGTGCTACGCCCGTATAATGGTTGATATCGCCGTATTCATTATCATTCAGCACCGACCGGCGCGGTTCTTCGCTAACTTCCGATAAGGCTCCTGTTGTAAGTGCCATATAAATCTTTGTGAGTTCAAACGCTTTGTAATCAAATCCAATCAGTGTGGGAACGTTGCTGTGGGTCAAGATGCCGTCTTTGTTGGCTACGTTCAGCTCTATAATATCCAGCGGCTCGGCAAGCCGCCGCAATTCTTCCGTCGTCATGCCCTCCTCGGGCACGTTGTCCAGTATATACTCAACGGATTTCGCAATGGCAATATGTTTTTCTTTCAATGTCTGTTTGGCAGCGTCAAGGATAATGTCCAAATGTTTGATTTCCGCAAGCACACGGTCGGTAAAAATATCCAGATTCGCATCTGTCTTGGACTGCACTGTTCTATCCAGCAGCCTATAGCTGATAAGCGAAATAACCAAAACCGACAGTGCAAAAATCGCCACCATCGGAATCAGCACTTTGATTTTGAATGTTTTTTTGTTTCCCATGATTATTCGGGGGTAAATGTAGAAATTTAGTTACCATTCACTATGTACCACGCCCTAGCGCAATTTTCCAAACCCCGTCTTTTAAGGCATTGGAGCGGTGCAGCACCTAAAGCCAACGGTAGGGTCTAGGAAAAAGTCGGGGGCTGGTATGCTCATTGTTCCAATAATAAAAACATTAGGCAATGTGTATTTTTGCTCATATTCTAAGCCTTGCCAAAGCACTTTTAGCCATTCATCTCCGCCTTTTTTGCGATATTCTGCCATATCTATATAGTCTATGCCAAGCTCGGTTCCAAGCGAATCTTTTAGGGTGTAAAATAAAAGAGTATGCGGAAAGGAGCTTGGAGATATAACTTCCGGTTCGGTAGTTCTAAGCGTATCTCTTGCTAATAAGGTGTCTCTGCGAGAACCGGTTCTGTATATATAAAGGCTATCTGTGGTGTATCTTGGCCTTATGCGAGTTGGGATAATACGATTTTTGCATTGCGCAAGTTCCACCCTTGATGCACCTTGGAAAATTACATAGCTACTCCCTTTTATAAAAGCAGAATCATTACTGCCAACAACCCATTCTTGTAATTGACCAGGCAAATCTCTAATGCCATCTGTGCTTGCGCAAGTTTTATTGCGTCTTTTTATATCATTTGCAGAGAGAGAATCACCGGTGCCTACTCCGCAACGGCTAAATAAAAATTCAGATACTCCAAAGTTTTTCTCCTCTATAATTCCGTAATCGGAGCCGCCGCTATTGCAAGCCGCATTCCATTCCCCTTCGGTGCATAAATGCCAGCCTAAACCTTCACAGGTTTTTTTTGCTTCTCTGTACAGAACATTTGTCTTGAATCTATCGTTGGAAACATGTTGCAGTTTTTCCATGCAAAAAACATCATTATCATTCTTTACAGGGGCAAAATTTGCCGGGCATTCGCTTTGCCAAAGCTCACCTTTAGAAACGGCAATGGTATCTATCCAAGCCCTTGAATAATGCCCGGAATTATCAATAGCCCGTATGCGTAAAATGATGGTATCACCGGGCAAAACCCAGCGCAAGGTATCACTTACAAACTCTCCTGTAAAATCTAATTTCATAGAACCGTTTTCCAGTTTGTAACGATAAGTGTAATAATCACTTTGAATGGGATATATTCTGGGAATTGCTCCCCAAGAATTATTATTGCTGTTCCATTGATCAATGGAATAACCCTTAACTTCCGTATAAGGCACACTTGAATAATATATTTGCGAAGGATCGGTAAGAGGATCTACACTACGCAGAGGGTCTATGCTACGGTACCAAAATAAAACAAGGCGGTTGTTTGAGTCTAGGCGGGGCAAGCTATCATTGGCATCTTTGTAAAGCCAGAACTCGCTTGCTATGAGCGGTGGTATAGCGTCTGTTGTTGCCACATTTTTGCTTTCTACACTGGATGCATTCCCCGCACTATCGAATGCTACAATGGATATGCTGTATGTTTGCTCAGATCTTAAGCCGAAAATTTTCATTTTCCAATTATCGCTTGAATCGCCTGCAATCCCTTTTCCATCCGGTATAGCCAATCTTATTAGAGAGGGGCTGGAATTTTGAATGCTTTCCAGTTCAACGCCACGCCCTTGCTTCCTAAACCTGTGAAATTCCATGTAATTGGATGTAGTTGCATCGTCATTTACTATTATCGTAGCTTTGCTAATATCTCCCGTTGTCTGAATGCTCACATTATAACCGGCAATAGGCCCGTCCATCGCATCCGGGCGGTAAAAATCCCTTTGGTCTGCCGGGCGAATCCAATCAATCCAAATTGTATCCACAGATGCGGAATCGTTAAAACTCACCGGCGAGGGCGGAACATCATCGCCAAAATGAACATGTATATGCTGCACCGCGCCTTGTTCCCCGCCGGAATACCTTGCCAAAATTGCAATATGCAGGCTATCCCTTTCCAAAAATCCCTTTATCAAATTCGTTAAATCCAGAGAATCTCCTGTGCCTCTGCCGCTATATGGAATAGTATATGCTTGGTTTATTTGTGATTCCGATATATTTTGAACAGAGTCCTTTACTACCGTAGTATCCAACCATATATGATAATTTTGCAGGTCTTTTTTTTCAATAGGATGCTGCCATAGCATAAGATAACAGTTAACGCCGGCAGTAAAAGAACCATCTTTGCAGCGTTTGGCAATAGATACCTCTAAAACCGTTCTTTCAAAAGGATAAGTAGGATTTTTATCATCCGAACAGGCAAATAATGCCAAAATTATAAAAATAAAAAACAGTTTGAAATTCATTATTATTAAAATAGAAAAATCATTTTTCTATCTTCTTCTCAATGCAAAAAATAAAAATCCTGTCTTTGCAAGGAAAGTGGCTAGGAAACACCACCAAGACCCTTGAATGGTATAAAACGCAAGCCTTGGCAAATAAAGGCAAATTCGATTTGCTCGTGTTGCCGGAGCTTTGCCATACGCCTTATTTTCCCTTTGAAGAAAATGAAAAGTACTTTGACTATGCTATTGCAAAAGATTCCGCAATTATAGAAGAATGGAAAAATATTGCCAAGATTTTGAAATGCGTTTTGGTTTTTCCTTTTTTTGAAAAAAGAGCAAAAGGGATTTACCATAACAGCGTTTTTGTCTTTGAGCGAGATGGCTCGGTTGCAGGCTTTTACCGCAAAAGCCACATTCCAGACGACCCATGTTTTTACGAAAAATACTATTTCACCCCAGGCGATACAGGCTTTAAGATAATCCAAACAAGCATAGGGAAATTAGGCGTTCTTATATGCTGGGACCAGTGGTTCCCAGAGGCTGCCCGCATTTTAGCATTGCAGGGAGCAGATATTTTGATTTACCCTACAGCCATAGGATGGGATTCCAAGGAACCCAAAAAACTCTACGCCCGCCAACTGGATTCTTGGCAAACCGTTATGCGAGGCCACGCCATAGCCAACAGAATTTTTGTTTTGGCAACAAATAGAGCCGGCAAGGAAAATAACCTCTCTTTTTGGGGAAATTCCTTTATCTGCGCACCGGATGGCTTTATTATAAAACAGCTATCAACGGAAATGGCGTCAATGGCTGTCGCAATAGATTTTGAAGAGATAGAACAGAATCGCAGAATTTGGCCTCATTTCAGAGACCGCAGGGTGGATTTGTATTACGGCATTTCAAGTATATGGAACGAAAGATGAATGAAATTCGCTATCCTGCGGAGTGGGAAAATCAGGCGGCTACTTGGCTTGCCCTGCCTGTGAATGAGCAAAACTGGGCACCTCGCAGGGAACAAATAGATGCATTTTATTCAAAACTCATAGAGACCATCTCTCGTTTTCAGCCTGTGAAAATTCTGGACAACTTGCAAATTCCGCATGATGATATTTGGATTAGGGATTACGGACCATTTTTTGTTAAATGCAATGGCAAATTGAATGCCGTTAGTTATGAATTCAATGCTTGGGGAGAGAAATTTCCGCCTTGGGATTTAGACAACACCGTTCCCAAAAAAATTGCAGAATTTATGGACATCCCGCTCAAAGAAGAACCTTGGATTTTGGAAGGCGGCGCAATGGAATTTAACGGAGACGGCCTTTGTTTAACAACAGCACCATGTCTTTTTGGAAAAAATCGAAACCCTATAGAGCAAAAAAATAAATTGCTAAAAGATATGCAAAACTCACTAGGCATTAAATCTCTAAAAATTTTGCCCAGAGGTTTAGACGGAGACCACACAGACGGCCATATAGACAATTTAGCCCGTTTTGTTGCCAAAAATCATGTAGTAATGGCAGCCGGTTTTGAACAGGAAAAAGAGGAAATTGAAGCATGGCTCAGCGAACACTATGAAAATGCAAAAGTAGATATTTTGCCGCTCCCGCCGCATACACCCGCATCTTATGCGAATTTCATATTCACAAACGGCGGCTTGCTCATTCCCATATATAATTGCAAATCAGATTTTTTGGCATTGGAATATTTTAAAAATGTATTTTCAAACAGAGAAATTATAGGCATAGATTGCACCACTCCTATTGAGGAGGGCGGGAGTTTGCATTGCTTATCAAAACAGGAGCCATTATGAAAGATTCTCATTATGATTATTTGATTGTAGGTGCCGGCTTTTTTGGAGCGGTTTTTGCTAGGAAGGCAAAAGACAATGGCAAAAAAGTTTTAGTTATAGATAAAAGAGAACATATAGGCGGTAATTGCTACACCGAGAATATTAGCGGAATTAATGTTCATAAATATGGCGCACATATTTTCCACACGAGCAATAAATATGTTTGGGAATTTGTAAATCGTTTTGCGGAATTCAACAGATATACGCATCAAATAACGGCAAATTACCACGGGGAATTTTACAACCTTCCTTTTAACATGAATACTTTTTGTCAACTATGGAAAATAAAAACCCCCGCAGAAGCGATGGATAAAATAAATGAGCAGAAATTTAACGGTGAACCAAAAAATCTGGAAGAGCAAGCCTTGAGCCTTGTGGGCAAAGACATTTACAGAAAACTGATAAAGGATTATACAGAAAAGCAATGGGGCAAAAAAGCAACCGAATTGCCCGCATTTATTATAAAACGTATTCCGCTACGCTTTACCTTTGATAATGGTTATTACAATGATTCATACCAAGGCATTCCCATTCACGGCTATACCGCTCTTTTTGGAAATATGCTAAAAGATATAGAAGTTCGTTTGAATATTGATTACTTGAAAAATCGCGGGGAATTGGATTCATTGGCAGATAATATAATTTTTACGGGTTCCATAGACGAATTTTTTGATTATCGTTTTGGAGCCTTGGAATACAGGAGTTTGCAATTTGAAACGGAAATTTTGGAATGCGATAATTTTCAAGGCTGCGCGGTTATGAATTATACCGATTCGGAAACCGCATTCACAAGAATAATAGAGCATAAGCATTTTGAGCAAACGGAATCTGCAAAAACGGTAATCACAAGGGAATATCCGGCAAATTGGAAAATTGGCGACGAAGCGTATTATCCTGTGAATGATTTAAAAAATAACAATTTGTACCAAAAATATTCGGAGCTTGCCAAAACTTTGGGCAACATCACATTCGGTGGCCGTTTGGGTATGTATAAATATTATGATATGGATGATACTGTAGAACAAGCATTAAAATTAACAGAGTAAGTGAGGCGGTTCCATGCGTGACATTGCTTTTTGTGCCATAATTAAAGATGAAGCCCGTTATTTAGACGAGTGGCTTGCATACCACCATTCAATAGGTGTTGAGCATTTCTATATAACAGATGACAATTCCGCAGATAATATAAAGGAAGTGTTGCAAAAATGGATAAAGAAAGGGCTTGTAACTTACATGAAAGTGGATAATTTTTTAAAAACCAGTTCTGTAAGGCAAATAATAAGCGATATTACTTATTGCGATGTTTTAAAAGACAAATGGAAATATTTAGGTTTTTTGGATATTGACGAATTTTTTGTGCCACCTAACGGTAATATAAGAGATTTCCTCAATACAATTCCGTGTGAGATTGCATCTATTTACATTCGCTGGGTATTTTTTGGACTTAGCGAAACAAGCAACGGATTGCTCACGGAAAGATGCTTAAACCATTCAAATTATTTTGCCGGGCATGGAAAGAGCATTGTAAATCCGCGTAATATCGCCATAAATGTAAAAACAAATCCGCATATTTTTCATCCTGTTCCGGGCAGTAAAATTTTGGACTTTGACTTTTCGCTAGCGCAGTGGTCAGAAGATTTATCGTTTTTCAAGGATATTCCCATAACAAAAGAAAATGCAAATTTGCCACGCGTAAACCATTATTATGGAAAGTCTAAGGAAGAAATTGACGCAAAGCAAAAACGTGGGCGTTTTAATGCAAATAAAAATGTTTATAGCGTTCATAATTTTTTTGAAAAAAGAGGTTTTCCGGAAACATTTTTTAACTTGGCAAATTTTTCCGGTTCCATAAAAAATGCAATAAACGAACTGGAAAATGAATTCCCGGATAACGTAGTATGGGGTGGGCTTTCTTATTTGCATGGCGAAGAACTAATTTTTAGCGCAAAAACTCTTTTGCCTTCTTCTGAGGGGGGGGGGAGTGCACCGCAATATATAGTTTCGCTAACAAGTTACGCTACGCGTTTGATATCAACCGCTCCTATAGCTATTGCATCTATATTGCATGGGCATATTTTGCCAAACAGAATCATTTTATGGGTGGCAGAGAAAGACAGGCAAATTGCCGAGCAAAATAATCAATTGCAAAATTTACAGAAAAAAGGCTTGGAAATTTGCTATTGCGAGGATTTGAAATCTTATAAAAAATTAATCCCGGCATTGCAAGAATTTCCAAACGATTTTATTATAACAGCAGATGACGATTGCCTTTACCCAAAAAACTGGCTTGAGCAAATAATGGAATATCACAAAAAATATCCGAATAAAATAATTTGCCACAGAGTGCATGGAATAAGGGTTGACAGCGAGCATAATTTATTGCCATATAACGATTGGGATTGGTGCATTGAACCGCAGGAACAAGAGAGAATTTTTCCAACAGGATGCGGCGGAATGCTTTACCCGCCGCATTGTTTGCATAGCGATGTCCTTAATAAGGATTTATTTATGAAACTTGCGCCTCAAGCCGATGACGTATGGTTCTGGGCAATGGCTTGGTTAAACGGAAGCGAATGTCCGCACGTTGTTATAAAAGACGGATATTCAAATAGCATTATAGACCTTGGTATGCAAAGCGACTCCTTGCAAAAAAGCAATGTTGCCGGCAATGAAAATGATATGCAACTTAAGGCTGTGATTGAAAATTATCCGCAAATAATGGAAGTTATAAATAAAATCAAGCCCTTTTATTTAGAGTATTTTGAGATGATTCAGAATATAAATTTTGATTTTGAATTGCCCAAAATAAAACAAGAGCAAAAAAATGAATTGATTTCCATTATTGTTCCTATTTACAATGGCAAAATGTATATAAGAGAAAGTTTAGATAGTATTTTGGCACAAACTTTCAAAAACTGGGAAGCGATTTTAGTAAATGATGGTTCAACAGACGGTTGTAAAGAAATAATCGATGAATACGTAAAACGAGATTCTCGTTTTATTGCAATTCATAAACAAAATGGCGGAACTTTGCTCGCTCGCAAAACGGGATTGGAAAATTCAAAAGGGGAATATATTGCAAATTTAGATTGTGATGATATTTACGAACCAAATTTTTTAGAAAAAATGTTTGCAAAAATAAAAGAAACAGATGCTGATTTTGTATGGTGCAAAATAATCGATTTTGAAAATTCAATCACAGCCAACCCCTCTTCTTATATCAATGACAATAGCTATAGCAACAGCAGAAGCAAAGCAGAAAATCTGTTGTCTATCTTTATATCAAAAGGAGTTGGGACCGGTTTAGTCAATAAATTGATAAAACGAAATATTTACGAAAAAGTTAAATTTCCCAATGAACACATAGTTTGGGCAGAAGACCCTATTCAAACCATGCAAATTATACACCATTCAAATAACGTTATATTTATCCCGGAAACTTTTTATAACTATAGGATAGACAGCGCAACCTCAACATCTAAAACAACAAATTTAATGGGCGAAGAAAAATCAAGAACTCACAAGATTTTGGGAGCATTTGTAATGGTAAAAATTTTACAAGATTTTTTTGGAAATTCATTTCCATTTAATGTAACCATAGATGCTTATTTCAAAAAAGCAGTGTTACTTTTACAAAACAAGCCATCCGGCTAGGCTAGAAACAAAAAAGAATGCACAGCTTAAAATGCATAAAAATTGAAAAATGCTTGCTATTAGGAAAAACATTTTATTTGCGTTTTCATATATAAGCCGGTAAAATAACACCGAAATGCTGGCGGCAAAAAGGCCGGAGAGCGAAAATGCCATGTAATAATTTCTGTTAAAATTTTCAAAAAAAACGTTATACGGGAACAGCAAATTTAACCAAAGCAAGAACTGCACCGTAATGCTAAAAGAAAGAGGAATTATTGTAGGTATTACTCGCATTAAAAAACCTCGATAAATAATTTAGAAATTTTTCCATGCAATATTTTCTTTACATTCTCTAAAAATTCCGGCGGGAGCGGCTTTACAGAACTCTCTGCGGTTTGGCGAACCGTAGAATAAAGCTGAACACTTAACAAATTTTGAGGATTGGTCTCATAAATTCTCTGCACAATTTGAGCATAACTTTCTATTTCTGCTTCACTAGGGGTTTTGCCCTGTGCCTCGCAAAGCATGGTCTGTATTCGTAGTGGGAATTTTGAAACTATAAATTTTAAATTATTTTCTATTGCCGTAATATTGATTTTTTTTTGAGGATTATCTATAAATTGCAAAAACTCATCTGTGCCTGCATCAAGTTTGCCCCAAATTTCGGTTAAATACCCCAAACCATCGCATATTTGCGTGGCATTTGTTATAAGCGTTAATTTGGGATTTTCCGGACATTCGTTTTGAATTTTTTGCAATTCTTTGCAAAGTTCGGCAAAATGCGGGTAAAGAGTTGGCTCACCGTCTCCGCTTAAAGCTATGTCTTTTAATATCCTATTCTTTTCTTCAATGTTCGGGAAATGCTCGGCAAGTTTTGTTTGGCGGTAAATTGACAGTATTTTTTTCAATTCAAAAATAATTTCATCTACGCTTGGGAATGCCAACTTTCTTTTCTCTGGGCTTCTGCGAACCTGGCAGTAAATACAGTCATAAGAACATGCTCCGTTTAGCATGCAGTTTATCCCAATAGACAATCCCTTAGCACGTCTTGAAATTACCGGATACACAAAATTAAAATCGGCAAATCTGCGGTCATGGTCTGCCCAAAATTTCAATAATTCAGAAGTTGACATATAATCTCAATTGAATTGTATTCAAACTTTGAAATCTTTCGCCTTTTGCTTCCTCTCCTTCCGTTGTCATGCGATCGTAAAGTTGTTGCTGGTAAGAGAGTTCCAAAAAGCGAGTTATGGCTATACGTAAATCTGCAGAAAGTTCATCAATCCTGTAGTCACTAATTTTTGCATTTGGAAAAAATATTTCGCCTATTAAATCCAAGGTGAAAAATCTTAAAAAAGAAAATCTTATATTTAGGGAATTTTCCCAACCATATTCGTAAATATTATCGTTTGCATTGATGAATAAAGTTCTTGCGTTATTGATTGGAATTAGCAAATTTCTTCTTATGGTTTGCCTTGCGGCAAAGCCCGTTTGAGCAGAAACATCCGCAGTATTTGATATAATAGGGCGTAAATTCAACCCAACGCCTTCACCAATGCGAAGCGGGTCAAAAGAGGAACTTGTGCGAATTCTTCCCTTGTTAAGTGGTATAGTATCATTTTTTCTTGTTCTGTATGTGGTGGTATCTGTATAGTAATATTCAGGAAAAACATTAGTTTTTAGATTAACCCTTGTATATGGGCCAATCCACTCAAAAAGTCTGTACACAATGGAACTTTGAAACTGCAATAAATCCTGGGCAACATTCCATTTGGATTCTTGCTGCTCTTCGTTTAGCCACTGCATATTTTGCCTTGTGTACAATTCCGTTAGCCAAAAGAGCTTTGGATGGTTATAAATCATACGCAGGCGAATATCACCAAGAGCATTCCAAACATCGCTCTTTTGCCCATCTGCTGTTATTAGCGTTGTATAGTTAGCAGAACCGCCAAGCCTTAGACCATAAGTCCAATGAGAATTTTTTGAAGTATTTATACGCATTTTATGCACTCCGCCTGCTATTAACCGCCCTGTGCTATCTTGAAAAACAAGTTCCACATGGCTTAATTCACCCGGATTTACCTGCACGGTAATGTAATTCAAAATGGAACTTGCGTTTTCTCCGCTTCTGGAAATTCTGTAAACCTTAGATGGTAAAATCCATGTTGTTACATCATTCAATCTCTCTTGAGATAAACCAAAACCTTTGCCGTAACTCTCTCCATTGCCAACAGCAAAGATTTCATAGCTCTCTGTTATAAATTCGCCGTCTTCATTTATGGTATTGATTACAAGGCCGCCCCATTCTGGAAAAATAGTGGTTGTTTTTCCTTCGTCCACCTTAACTCTGTATTCCATCCTTTTATCTTCGGTGCCAGAACCTATGGTAACCGTGTAATCTCCATAAGGCACAGATAAGCGAGAACCCGGTTTTCCAGTCCATTCCCTTCCCATATTTTCTTTTGAAAGAGAATCTGTTTTTACGGCTTTATAATCTGGCTCTAGGCGGCTTTCTGTGAAGCATGGAACAAAAATAGCACCCTGCCCCATTCCTATAAAAGCTTCGTCTTGGTTTAATTGCTCTTCCAAACTCGGTGCTGTCCAACCTTTATTTTCGTAAAGATTAACCCTTTCTGCACTTTGCTTTTGCACAAGTTTTTTGCTTTGCTCCAAAGCCATTTCTGAATCAGTGACTTCTATACCGGGCAAATCCGGCGGCGGCACCGCAAAAGCCTGAGACAAAATTAGAATGAAAAATAAAATACGAATCACTCTATCTCTCCGGGCGGAGGCAGGGTTTCCAATTCAACAGGAACCGTGGGTGGAGGAACTATGGTAGGCACAGGAACAGCAACGGCAATAGAATTCAAAACCGAATCCATATCTGCTATGGCCTCGTTGTTTATGCGCTCCAAAAGTTCCGATAAACCGCGCACCACGTAAATTGGCTCAAAATTGCTGACTTTTTTGCGGTAATCCCATTCCCTGCTCCACAAAATTTTCTTAGTCTTATATTCCTGCAAATTCATATTCATAGCCAAGTGAGCATACCACTCATCTTGATTATCGTATTCCTCTATGGCTCTTACCGTTCCATGTATTACAAAATCAGGTTCGTCAACATCTATGCTCCTTCTAACTTCAGAAAATATCTTGGAAGTTTCCAAATGGCGAAAAAGCATATCGGATACTAGAAATTCCGGCTTAACTGCCCATAAATCGTAGTTATAAAAATGCAGCTTGTAAGGTGATTGTCTATACACAATGTTATTGCGGCGGTATGCTTCTGCTACATCAAAATCTCTTACTCTAACCGTATATGGATAAACGGCTTCGTTAAGCATTTCCTTTGGAGTAGGCACATAGTCTAGCTGATAATAGCTGCTATCTATAACACGTCCAAAACAACCAAAAAGCACCACGATTATTGCACTTGATAGTAGCCACTTAATCACAACTCACCTCACTCTCTGTTGTTTTTCTTCGTTGCGAAGCAAGAGAGAAGGGTTTTCTCTCAACTGGCGGCTAACATCTCTCAAGTTATCCACCGCTTCTCTTAAATTGCGAACCGTTATAGCTAAATCTTCCTGATTGCGGTAAATGAGCTGGTCGCCTCTTTTTACAAAAAGTTCTGCAGCTTTTGCCGCATCGTTTGCACTTTTTATTGCAGTTTCTATTTGCAGGTTTTGAACTTTTTTATCTGCATGTATAAGCAGTGAATCCAGCCTGGCAATTGTGAACACAGCCTTATTCTCAATTGTTTTTAACTCCGCTACCGCTGCATTTGAATTTTCCAAAAGCAATTTTGCATTTTTGGGAATTTCGTTTATATCTTCTGAATTCTTTGCCAAAAAAGCATCTACTCTAGCGGTCATGTTGTCTAAGTTTGTTGCGATACTGTTTAAACGCCTTTGATTTTGCTCATTAGTGATGTTGAGCAGATTATTGAGTATGCCTTCTATTTTTTCTGCTATATGTTCCGCCTGCCCTGTGATTTGTTTGAACCCGCTAACAGAGGATTGTATAAAATCGCCTTTATGGACGTTGGGGTCGCTTGGGCTGCCACCGCTAAGCTCTATGCTTTTTAAGCCTGTTAATGAGATTCCGCCTATCAAATTTGCGGTCATGGTTGTTTTTATGGGAGTTTCTGAAGATACCTCAAAATTCACTATAACAGCGGTTAAATCTTCTGGGTCAACCTCCAAATTTATAACCTGCCCTACCACAATTCCATTAAGTTTTACTTTTGCCCCCGGATTCAAGCCGTCAACGGATTCCGTGAAGCGAGTTTTATAGGGTGTGAATTTTTCCGTTATTTTTTTCCCAACCAAAAAAGCAACCGTGCCCAAAATCAAAAGAGACATGAGTAGCACAAAAATGCCAAGCCTAATCCTTTCTGCTTTAGTTGTCTCCATCACGTTGGAATCTAGAAAATTTTTGTATATTCCCCTCAAAATGTCCCAGAAATCAAACAGCAATAGCGTTGGTCTTGTTGAGCCAAAAGATTTTCTCTTCCGCTCCAAGCAGGGTTTTGTATTGGAAAGCGGCGAGATTTTGCCGGAATTGAATGTTCGCTATGAAACATACGGGGACTTCAAGGGTGGGCTTGCGCCGGTTGTTTGGATTTGCTGCCCCCTTACCACAGATGCACACGCCGCAGGCCTGCACGTAGAGGGTGACCCCAAAAGCCTTGGCTGGTGGGATGCCCTTATAGGCCCCGGCAAACCGGTAAACACAGATAAATTCTTTGTTGTTTGCAGCAATATTTTGGGGGGTTGCAAAGGAACCACCGGCCCCTCTTCCATAGACCCCCGCACAGGCAAGCCATACGCCTCAAAATTTCCGCGTATCACAATTGGAGATATGGTGAATGCGCAAAAAAAACTGGCAGAACATTTGGAAATAAAAAAGCTCTTTGCCGTAATAGGCGGTTCTATGGGTGGCTTTCAGGCAATCACCTGGGCTTTGGAATACCCGGATTTTGTAGAACGTTGTGCAATTATAGCCAGCGGAACAAGGCTTTCTGCTCAGGCTCTTGGTTTTGAAATTGTGGGGCGAAAAATCATTTTAGACGATGAAAAATTCAATGGCGGCGAATATACCGAGCAGAGCAAACCCTCCAACGGCTTGGCAAATGCCCGCAAAATGGCACACATAACCTATCTCTCCGCAGAATCCATGCAAAGCCGTTTTGACAGTGCAGAAAATATGCCCAAAGACCCGGAAAAATTTTACACAGGTTTTACCCTTGAAAACTACCTAAACCACCAAGGGGAAAAATTTGTGAACCGTTTTGATGCCAATAGTTATTTGCATTTAACTTGGGCAATGGATAATTTTAATTTGGAAGAAAAGTACGGTTCTTTGGAGAATGCGGTTTCCCTTGCTAAAGCGGAATTTTTGTGCGTGCATTTGAGCAGCGATTGGCTATTCACTCCGGAAGAATCTTACAAGCTCACTTTTGCGCTTTTGAATAAGAAAAAAATAGTGAGCAGCGTGGAACTGAATACCAATCTGGGGCATGACGGTTTTTTATTGGAAGTCAAGGATTTGGGCGCTTTGCTCTCACGCTTTTTGGATATTCGTTCTCCGGAAACTCTTGATAAAGATTATACCCGTCAGGCATTTTCAAGCAAAAAAGATATAAAGCGTATTTCTGCTTTTATCCCGGAAAAAGCGAGTATTTTAGATATAGGCTGCGGAGATGGAAGTTTGCTTCACGCATTATGGAAACAGAAAAAAGCAACCGGTGTTGGCCTTGACCGTTCTTTTAACGGGGTTTTGCATTGCATGGATTTTAACGTGCCTGTTATTCAAGAAGACTTAGATAAAAAAGGGCTTTCTAAAATAGCAGACGATAGTTTTGATTTTGTGATTTTCAACAGAACGCTCCAAGAAACGCAAAATCCAAGAGATGTTCTGTTAGAAATTTTACGCATAGGCAAGCAGGCTATTGTCACTTTTCCAAATTTCGCAAACTGGATGGTTCGCAAGAGCCTCGCTTTTAATGGGAATATGCCTATGAATAGATTTTTACCTTACGAATGGTATAACACCCCAAATATCCACTTATTTTCATTAAAGGATTTTATTGCGCTTTGCGAGAAAGAAGGTATTTTAATAAAGACCTTAAAATTTGTAAATAGCAGTATTTTAAGCAAAATCCTAACTTTATTAGGATTTAAAAATCTAGGTGCAGAACAAATTGTTGCGATAATTTGCCGCAGAGATCCTGTATGACTTCAGAAAAATACAAAGCAGGTTATTTGGAGGGTTTGGTTTCTGTAATAGTGAATATCGCATTATTTGCGGTAAAATTATATGCAGGCATTATAACAGGCTCAATAGCTCTTATAGCCGATTCATGGCACACGCTTTCTGATTCTCTGAGTTCCATTGGTGTGATGGTTGCGGTTAAACTCTCAAGCAAAAAACCGGATGCAGACCATCCTTTTGGGCACGGGCGTTGGGAACAAATAGCTGCGTTATTCATTGCATTCTTGCTTGCAGTAATTGCCTACGAATTTGCAAAAGATTCCATAGAGCGTTTTAACAATAGGCAGCAGGCAAATTTTGGAACACTTGCAATAGTGGTTACCATTATTTCCATAGTTCTAAAAGAACTGCTTGCGCAATATGCTTTTTATCTGGGTAAAAAAACGAGTAATCTAATCATTAAAGCAGATGGCTGGCACCATCGCTCAGATGCGCTTTCCTCGGTGGTGGTTTTGGTAGGCATTCTTTTTGCATCAAAATTTTGGTGGATAGATAGCGTTCTGGGGCTTGCAATATCCTTGATGCTTTTTTATGCCGCTTATGAAATCACCAGAGAGACCATCAAAAAACTGCTTGGCGAATCTCCTAGCAAAGAACTTACAGAAAAAATAACTGCTGCCATTCACAGCTTAAATTTAGGCGACCTCAAATTGCACCATTTCCATTTTCACAATTATGTGAGCCATCAGGAACTCACAATGCATATTCGCTTAAACGGGCAAATGAGCATTGAAGAAGGTCACCGCATAGCCACAGCCATAGAAGACAAAATAAGAAAAGATTTTAGCATTGACGCCACAGTCCATGTGGAACCGCTTAAAACGGAAGGTTAGTTCCCACGTTTAGGGTTATAATTGTTATTCACAATCATAGCTAAGGCTACACAAAACATAACAACACCACCAACTATAACCTGTTGTTTGTAATCGTATTCATGCACATTGTGTTTTGGATTATCTTCAAATCTTTGTTGTGGATTTTGATTTTCATTATAAGAACCATCGGTGGCTAAAGAATCTGCAGAAAGAGCTGCTTGCGATTCCTGCGAAAATGCTTGGGCCTCGGAGATAATTTCCTGCTCTTCTGCAAAAAGCGGAACTATAAAAACAAGCAAAGCCAAAATGCAACATATTATCTTATTCATATATACCCACCACCGTAGTTTGAATTCCACCCCTTGAATTAAAAACGCCTGTGACCTTCATCCACTTTGGGCTAACAGCTTTAACGCAGTCTTTTAAAACTTTGTTCACAACGTGTTCATGAAAAATTCCCAGGTTGCGGTAAAAAAGCAAATATTCCTTGAAACTTTTTAATTCAAGGCAAAATTTTACAGGGCGATATTCTATCACAAGAGTTGCAAAATCCGGCAAGCCGGTTTTGGGACAAACGCACGTAAATTCCGGAACCTCTATTCGCAAATCGGTAGCAGAATTAGGATACATAAATTCCCATTTATCAATCTTAGGCGTTTTGAGCGCAGGAATATGGTTTTGCCTATCTTCGTAAGAAGATTTCACTTTATTCTCTTTCATAATTTCTCCAATATTTTTTCCAAGCAATCAGTTCCCTGTTCGCCGCTTGCCAAAACTTTGTATTCCCAAACACCGTCTTTGGACTTTTCGCCATCTGCAAATACAACGCATTTTGCACCGGCGGCATTCGCTAGTTCAAGCTGTTTTCCAAATTTAACGGCATTTAAGGAGTGAGAACAAGAAATTCCCTTTTTGCGAAACTCGGCAGCAGTTTTAAATAAAATTTTCATATCCCCGCTAAAAGAAGCGATGAATATCGGTAAATCCAAACGGTTTTGCGGCAGTAGATTTTTTTCTGCCAGTAAATCTGCTAAAACAACATCGCCCATCCCAAAGCCAACGCCGGATGTTTTTTGCCCACCCAATGTTTCCGTTAAATTATCGTAGCGACCACCGCCGGCAATTGCACGCATATTTTTTGCCTTGTCAAAAACTTCAAATACAATTCCGGTATAATATGCCAAACCGCGAACAACGGACAAATCCAATTTAACGCAATTTTCCAAACCTGCAACCTTTAATAATTCAAACAGAGTTTCCAGTTCAGATACATCGCTGAATTTTTTCAATTCTTCAATGCTTGAACAACTCATAAAATTGTTTAGGTTTTCTATTTCTTCTTTGCTTAAACCTGCATTTAGCAATTCTTTTTCAAAGTCTTCGGCGGGCATTTTTAGGCGTTTGTCTAAAATTGGGTAAATGTGGCTGGGAAATGCGGTAAGCAGGCGGCGGCTGGAAATGCCTATGTAAAAATCGCTTTCTTTTAAGCCAAAATCAAAGAGCATATTCGCTATTGCAGAGATTAAATCTGCTTCTGCGCTAATGCTTTCTGTACCTATTATATCTAAATTGAGTTGAAAAAATTCACGCAACCGCCCTTTTTGCGCCCTTTCATAGCGGAACAAGCGAGGAATTGAGAACCATTTGAAAGGTTTTTTCAGTTCATTCCCCTTTTGTATTACCATTCTTGCAAGCGTAGGGGTCATTTCGGGGCGCAGGGCTAAAGCTCGGTTGCCTTTATCTGTGAAATTATATAGCTGAGAAACAATTTCTTCGCCGCTTTTTCCCGTATAGAGTTCCAGATGTTCAAAAGCAGGTCCCTCGTATTCCTCGTAGCCAAATTTCAAGGCGGCTTGCCGCCAAATTGAAAAAATATGATTTTGCACCCTCATATCAACGGGGTAAAAATCTCTGGTTCCTTTGGGAAGCTGAGGCGTTTGAAGTTTCATCGGAGGTAATATAGAATATTGTCAGAACCCCGATGCGTTCTCGAAAGCACTCCACCAGTTTAATCGCCCAGTCAAAGGATACTAATGTGCGTTCTTCTTGCATAAGGGGTAACTACTGTTGATGTTTTTTTCTCACCGTCAAAATATTTTTATCGCCCTTGCGCTTATA
>LIUI01000070.1 GCA_001462235.1 Fibrobacteria bacterium GUT307 | reverse complement strand
ATAGCCGCGTAACGTAGTAAATTCGGGGGTTCGCGATAGCAGTTTTCAAAGGGATTATATGCCTATATATGCAATTCTCTTTGATTGTAAATTAGATTAGTGCGGTCTTCTAGTAAACAAAATATATTAGCGAGCGCAAGAGCACTCACGCCTGGCATCAGAATTATTTTCCGTAGAATCTATTGTATAAAAAGACTTGTTTTTGGTCAAGATGTTTTCTAAGAAAGGTTTTATCGTTTTATCCCATATATCAGAAAATTTAGCTTCTTTCATAAACCTCCAAAGGCATCGCTATAATCTCTATGTCGTCTATGTTGTCATCGCTGTTGTCTAAGCGCATAGCCTTTTCAAATTCGTCGTCAGGCAGCGCAATAGCCCTATTTACGAATTCGCCTATGCCAATTTGTTCTTTGTTGTCAAAAGCCATAATGATAACCCCTATTTGAGTGTTTCTGCCTTTAATCTACAAAATTACATTTAACAATCCATTGTTTGCCCAACGAAGCGTTTCGTCTTTATTTGCGGCGGGAAAGGCGATTTAATTGTGAATATCAAGCAAAATATAGTAAATTCTGGAGGCTCACAATAGCAGCCATTCTTCTATATTGTAAACGGTTAAATGCGGAGGAAGGAAACGTGGACGAGGAAGTATTGCTATATCATTGCCCAAACTTTTTCCCCAATGTAACCCCTGCACCCCATGTGAAGGGATAACCGCCTCGCAAGGTTGGCTCCAAATACCACCGGTTTTCCATTTCCAAACGCATACCTGCTGTTAAACCTCCCAAAGGCGCTACGGAATTTTTGCCTTCTGTTGTGGATAAAGAACCGCCGGCTTCGGCTTGCAAAAAAGAACTCGTTACAGGTAGGTAATAACGGACCATTACCATGGATTCCAAGGTACTCACTACATTCATATCGTGACTATATACGGTGTTTAAGCCAAGGGCAAAGTTTTTGTTCATGTCGTAGCCTAAGACTACATTCCCGCCCATTGCCGTGGAACCTTTGCGGGCAGAGTTGTTGTTGAGTTCAGAGCCGGCTCCTACAAAAAAGCCCGATTTGGGAGCCTCTGCCGGTTGTTGCTGTTGCCTAGGTTTTGGCGGCGGCGGTTCTGGCGGGAGAGGCGTTTCCGTTGGCTGGGCTTTGGATTGAAGCAGGGGTGTAGGTTGCGCAGGAACCTTTATTGCCTCTTTTTTTGCCACAGGCTTTGGTTCTATGACTGGCTCTGTGTAGTCCATTGAAGTTACTGTAAGCTCGGATATTTGCACACCCTTGCCGGCCAGTTCAAAAGGGGTACTGTAAGCACTCTCGTAGCCCTCCAGCCTGGCACGCACCGTGTAGTCGCCGGGCACTACATGAAAGGCGTAGTTTCCTTCGCTGTCTGCAAAAACCCAAGCCGCAATTTCATTGCCAGACATAAGCTCCACTATCACCCTTTCTTTCTCGCCCGTTCCGCCTCGCAAATTCAGCTTACCTGCTATACGTTGTTTTTCTATTTCTTCTTCTTCTGCTTCAATAATTTGCTCTTCTTCTTTTTCTATGGGTTCTTCCGCATTCCGCTTTACAACACGAACTACCGCCTGCTCTGCGGCGTTCACCACATCGTTGAATATCTCATTCACTGCCGGAATATAAGCCACCGTGCTCACGGCTATGGATACGCTCACTGCCGCAGTAGAAGAAGCTTGTGAAAAACAGCCACCGGCAAAAGAGCCCAGCATATCCGGCAGGGATTGGATGAATTCTCCCAACTGGTTCTGAACTTCGCTTTTGCCTTCTTCCCTTACCCTCAGTTTCTTTTTCCCACGCAAAATGCGGGACCAGCCGTAATATGTGGCTACTGATGAGACTGTGCCAAATACAGCGGCTATGCCGGGACCGTAATGCAAAATTGCAGAAAGAACTATATTCTCCATTTGCAAGAAACGGATTAGAATAGCACAGGCCGCTACTGCGGTTATAATCCCAAGCGAACTCACTGTGCCTATAAAGCCAATTTTGCCTATTGTTTCAACAAAACGCTCTTCTCTGAGTTTTTTTATTATATCTTTTCTAGTATCTTCTATTATTCTATTTACCGTCATACTTCTTACCTTAACAGCATCAATGCCACAATTAAATCAAAAATCAAAATATTTATTCCGGTTGTAATCATAGTGCTTGAAGTTGAATAGACAATTCTGGCATCGCCGCCTACGCTCCAAGGTTTCCATGATTTCCAGTTATCGCTCACTTCTATGGTCGCTTCATTTTCTGAAAGTTCTATCCATTCCACGCCCGTCAAATCCCTTTTGAAACCGCGATTTACGGAATAGTCTGCGTATGCTCCCAGAACAATAGCAAAACTTTCACTTAATTTTATCTTTATTCCGCTTTCTACTGTGAGCATATACAAGGTTTTCAACGTTATTTTTGTGGTTATTGAGCTGTCTCCATGCACGCCAAAGCCCATATAAGAGAGGTCATCTATACATACATTCCAAACGCACCCTTCTGTTGCCAAGTTGTTGTAGCTGAATTTTGCCTCCATGCTCTGGGGAAGCCCGATTTTCATTCCGGCGGCGACGTAGAAATAATCCCAGCGAAATTTGAGGAGTATTGGAATTTGAAAGGTGTTTGCCTGCAATTCTTCTTTATATTTGTCAAAACGGTATTTGAATTCAACCTTGTCTCCGCTCATATCTATAATCTTTTTGCTTATTTCCACATTTTCGCCTGTGTTTATCTTTTTTCTCATTGAGTAGTCAATCCCAGATGCAAAGCCAAAGTTTTTCCAAGGGAAAATGGCAAAAGCTATGCCGGGCGTGTGGCTCAGGGAAAGGTCCGAAATACCAAAGCGGTAATGCACGTCTAATTCCGAGTTGATGGCAAAGGCAGTGGTGGAGAGGAGTAGAAGGAGAGTTGAGAATTGAGAGTTGAGAGTTGAGAGTGATGAATGCATAGTTAGTTACACCTTAAATAAACTAACAGTTTGCCTTAGTTCGCTTGCTATTTTAGACAAGCCATTTGAGCTTTGGCTTACCAGCGTTGCCCCTTGAGCGCTTTCTTTTGCCGCATTGTTCATGTTTGCTACATTGCCGTTTACATTGCTGGCACCCTTTGCCGCCTCGCTTGCATTGTGGCTTACCTCGTTTGTGCCTTTCGCTACCTCAACTATGGCATCTGCTACGCGTTTTGCCCCGTTATTCGCTTGCGCAACATTGCTCGCTATTTCGTTGCTGGCAATGGTCTGCTGCTTGGCGTGGCCTTCTATGGTTTTCACAGACTCGCTCATTCTGTTTATTATTTCCGAGACTTTGTGGATTACATCAACGGCATTATTTGTGCTGGTTTGGATGCCTTCTATGCGGAGGGTGATGTCATCTGCGCTGTGCGCGCTTTGGTTTGCAAGTTCTTTGATTTCCTCTGCAACTACGGCAAAACCCTTGCCGGCCACTCCGGCGGTGGATGCTTCTATGGTGGCGTTCAGGGCAAGAAGGTTGGTTTTCTCGGCTATCCTCTTTATCATGTGGGTTACTTGCCCTATTTCCTTTGCCGCTGCCCCAAGTTTATTCATAACATCGGTAGCATCTCCCGCTTTGCCGGTAGCTTCCACAGCTACTTTGCTCACTTCGCTTGTATTGCCCGCTATTTCGCTTATGCTTGCACTCATCTCTTCTATGGCGGCGGCTATGGTATTCATGTTTGTGCTCATTTTTTCCGCTATGCCGGCTACCTCGTCTGCGTTGAGCGATGCTTGCTCCGCACCCTTTGCCATCGCTTTTATGTTTGCCGCCATTTGGCCGGCAGTGCCCGCTACCCTATTGCTCTGAGAAGCGGTCTCTTCCGCTCCGTTTGCCAGTTGGCGGCTAATGCCGGAAAGTTTTTCGCTTGATTCCGTAAGGGTATCTGAGTTTATGTGTATGCTTTTGATGATTTTTTGCATACCTTCAAAGAAGTCGTCAACAGAGGCGGCTACTATGCCAATTTCGTCTTTCTGGTTGAGGTTTGTGCGGGCACGCATATCGCCGTCTTCGCCCTTCTTCAAAGTTTTCACAATTTTTCTAAGCGGCTTGGTTATGGACATATTGATGTTGAAACCTATTGCACTCGCAAGCATGAAAATTACCACATTTAGTATTATGGAGTTATTTTTGCTGTTTCTGGCGAATTCTTCGTAAGAAGCCTTTTGCTTTGCAGCCAAGTCTTTCAACTGCTCTGTTCCGTTTGCAGAAGACAAGGGTGTAATGACAGTGTTGTATGTTTGTTCGTATCTTTTTGAGAACTCATCTATTATGAGCCGCTCAAATATGCCGAGCGTGAGTGCCATCATTGATGTTAGCAAGAAGGCGAGTTGGAGTTTCACGCCTATTTTGATGTCTTTCATGGTTTTTCCTCTACTATGTAAACGCCGGGAGGGACGTTGTTGGTTGAAAGTTTACCTTTTATGTTGTATGCCTTGCCGCCTGCCGTTTTGCCGTTTATGCCAAGGACTTGTTTTTTGTAAGTGGACTGCTGTTCTGCCGGGAGCGGGATTGTTGGGGTACCTTCGCAGATATTGAGCGGAACTTCCTCTTGGGTTTTAAGTTCTACTTTGAACAAAAGATTGGGGTCGCGTCTCTCTTCTGGGCTTAGGCGGTCTAAGCGGTAATATGGAAGGGTGGTGCCTGTTTCCTTTCCGTTTTTGAACCAATTGTACTCGGATAGGTTGTAACCGCCGTTGCTTTCCGGGTCGCTGTTAACTATCAGCAAGCCCCATTTTTCCTTGATTATGCTGTCAAAAGGAATGGGGCTAACTATTATTGCGGTATCTTGCCTAAGTGTGTTGCCGGAGTTGGTTACAAAATTGTAAACGAGGGTATCTATACCGGAGCGGAGTTCAAAGGGCATATTGTATAGGGTTAAGTTGTTGGCATCTCTTTTGCTGCTTAGGGTTTTGCCGTCTATTTGCAGTTCTATGCTTGGGTCTGTGATTGTGATTTGAATTTCCGCTTCTGCCGTCTTGCAACTGGCTGTGCTGGCGGTGAAGAAGGCTTTGTTTGCAGTGCTCAGATTTTCAATGTAGATAGTTTCTGTTGTGTTTATGGCTGCAAAATTTATTACATAGCTACTATTTGGGGAAATTGTGAGAATGCCTTTTATGAAGGTAATGTCGTAATTGCCTGAACTTAATCCGCTGGGAATAATGTCATATTCACCGGAACCGTTTCCTGTGGCATAGTTGCTGTTGAATGCTAGCGTACCGGTTAAAACGCTCGCGGTTTCTTCCTTAACAAAGCCAAAGTAAGATACGGTGTATTCGGGCAGCTCATCGCCATAGACTATGGATATGTTGTTTGCGGTGATGCTAAGTTTTGCCTTAGATACTGTAAAATAGATATCGGCAGTAAAACTATCATATTTAATGATTATTGTGTAATTACCTATATCTAATGGTGTTCCGTTTTGTAAGTTTACATTTATGTTTTTATTTGCAAAATCATTAAATGCAATATCTTTTGTTGTTCCGTCATTATAGAAAGATGTAAGTTCAAGTCTTGACAAGTCAAGCTGGCTACCGTAGGTGTATTCGAGTTTGGGCGGTGTTTTTATTGCTATTCCCGTAAGTTCTGCCGAGTCTGTTTGGGGGAATGCATAAGATAGGGTTAAGGTATTGCCTGCATTGTCAATTGCAGTTGGAATTTGTTCGTTTATGGTTGCGGTTGCAAGCCCTGTAAATGTGTAGCCGCTGTTTGCCGTAAGTGTGACCGTGGCCGTGTATATGGTACTGCCTAAGAATATTGTTGAAGGATTGGGAGTCCAAGCTACCGTGCCTATTGTAAAATTGCCCGTGCCGATTGCGATTGTGCTTGGTAGTTCTAATATTGCAGGAGCGGTGATGGTGATTGCAACGTCGGTGATCTTTTCCAAGTCTGTTGGGGGGAAGGTATAAGACAAGGTTAAGGTATTGCCGGTGTTGTTTGTAACTGCGGCAGTTTGCCCGTTTATAGTTGCGGTTGAAAACTCTGTAAATGTGTAGCCTATGTTTGCCGTAAGTGTTACCGTAGCGGTATATACGGTACCGCCTAAGAACTTTAAAGGATTGGGATTCCAAACCACTGTGCCTACTGCAAAATTACCAGCACCGATTGCGGTTGTATTTGGCGTTGCTTCTGTTTCCGGAGCGGTTAGAGTGATTGCTACAGTGGTAATTTCTTCCGGGACTGTTGCGGGGAAGGTATAAGACAAGGTTACCGTGTTTCCTGTGTTGTTTATAACTGTGGCTGTTTGCCCGTTTATAGTTGCGGTTGAAAGCCCTGTAAATGTGTAGCCTGTCTTTGCCGTAAGTGTGACTGTGGCGGTATATACGGTGTTGCTCAAGAACTTTGAAGAATTGGGAGTCCAAACTACCGTGCCTACTGTAAAATTACCTGTGCCGATTGCGGTTGTATTTGGCGTTACTCCTATTTCCGGAGCGGTGAGAGTGATTTCTACGGCGGTGATTTCTTCAGGGATTGTTGCGGGGAAGGTATAAGACAAGGTTAAAATATTTCCTAGATTGTTTGTAGGCGTGATTGCTTGCTCGTTTATAGTTGCACTTGCAAAACCCGTAAATGTGTAGCCGTTGTTTGCTGTAAGCGTGACTGTGGCGGTATATACGGTACCGCCTAAGAATTTTGAGGGGTTGGAACTCCAAGTTACCTTGCTTATTGTAAAATTGCCTGTGCCGGTTGCAGTTGTGTTTGGTGTTGCTCCTGTTACAGGAGCGGTGATGGTGATTTTGGCGGTGGAGATAACGATTTTGGGAACCTCTTCCGGGGTTGTTGCGGGGAAGGTATAAGAAAGTGTTACCGTATTACTTGTGTTGTTTGTAACTGTGGCTATTTGCCCGTTTATAGTTGCACTTGCAAGCCCCGTAAATGTGTAACCGCTGTTTGCCGTAAGCGTAACCGTGGCGGTATATACGGTGCTGCCCAAGAACTTTGAGGGGTTGGGACTCCAAGTTACCGTGCCTACCGTAAAACTGCCCGTGCCGATTGCGGTTGTGTTTGGCATTGTTCCTGTTGCCGGAGCGGCGAGAGTGATTGCTACGGCGGTGATACCTTCCGGGGTTGTTGCAGGAAAGGCATAAGAAAGGGTTACCGTGTTGCCTGTGTTATTTGTAACTGTGGCTGTTTGCCCGTTTATGGTTGCGGTTGAAAGACCTGTAAATGTGTATCCGTTGTTTGTTGTAAGCGTAACCGTGGCGGTATATACGGTGCTGCCCAAGAACTTAGAAGAATTGGGACTCCAAGTTACCGTGCCTACCGTAAAATTACCCGTGCCGATTGCAGTTGTGTTTGGCGTTGCTCCTGTTACAGGAGCGGTGAGAGTGATTGCTGCGGCGGTGATACCTTCCGGGTCTGTTGCGGGGAAGGTATAAGAAAGGGTTACTGTGTTTCCTGTGTTGTTTGTAACTGTGGCAGTTTGCCCGTTTATGGTTGCGGTTGCAAGACCTGTAAATGTGTAGCCAGTACTTGCTGTAAGCGTTACCGTGGCGGTATATACGGTGCTACCTAAGAACTTTGAAGGATTGGGACTCCAAGTTACTGTGCCTACCGTAAAATTGCCAGTGCCACTTGCAGTTGTGCTTGGCGTTGCTCCTGTTACAGGAGCGGTGAGAGTGATTGCTGCGGTAGCTATGGGGATGATGTCCTTAATGATAAGTTGATTGCTTTCAAAAACTACTACCTTGCCAGCTTCGTCTGCGTGGAAATACTGTGCTTGTCCTGCACTTGCGTCAGAATTGACTATAACTCCACTTGATGTTTGGGTTTGCACATAAATTTGCATACCGGATCTAGGAGCATCGACTCCTGTGCCAAGCGTGATGTATTTGCCATTAACGAGACTAACATTGTTAGCACTGTTGTCGCTGTTTTTGGTATTGCCCAGAATTTTTGCCAAACCGCCAAGTGTGAATGATGTGATAGCACCATTAGCAGTCACCATCACCCCGCCGCCACCGCTTACTGCTGTATTGCCACTTATTGTACCGTTGTTCATTGTGAATGATGCGTTAACACCAACATATACTCCGCCACCTAAACTTGCTGTGTTGCCACTGCTTATTACACCGCCTTCCAGTCTGAATTTGCCGCCGGCAATAAACACCCCGCCGCCACTTACTGCTGTATTGCCGCTTATCGTACCACCGTTCATTGTGAATACGCCGTCCTGTGCAACATACACCCCGCCACCGTCGGCACTTGCTGTATTGCCGCTTATCGTACCACCATTCATTATGAATGACTTTCCAAAAACACACACCCCGCCGCCGTTTCCATTTACTGCTGCATTATCACTTATTTCCCCACCGCTCATTAAAAATATTGCTTCCCAATAAATCTGCACCGCACCGCCTTCAATTCCTCCCGTATTACCGCTTATTTTTCCACCATTCATTGTGAATATGCCACCCCCAACACTCACTCCGCTACCCTTAGTTGTTGTTTTGTTATTTGTCAAAACCGCACCGTCTTCCATTGTAAAAGTTGCTTCAGAACCCTGTACACTGACAAGCACATTATCAATATTACTGTAATTGCTTTTATCACCGTCAATTATAATATCCTCAAAAATCAATACACCTTTAGTTATGCGAAATAAATCTTCCGTTGTGTTACGTTTGAGGGTGCGAGTTGGGACATCGCCACTTATGGTAAGTGTTCTACTTGCCGAAGGCGCAGAAATTTCCAGAGGTTCGGTTATAGAAAAGTTTGCTGTTATATTTACTCTAAAATTGTTAGTTGTTTCGATATTATATTCACTTATTGCAGCTTTTAGTTCATTAAGTGAAGATGCTGAACGGAACTGCGTTGTTTGCCCCCAAGCGGCAAAGGGTAAAACAAGCAAAGCAGCCACAAGCGCCATGCAACCCACCCTGACCGACTTTGCGGGCTTGATTTTATTCATAATGAACTCTTATCATAAATATAATATAAAAGTTGATGCCGGATGGTATCAAAAAGGTATCAATATGGTATCAAAAAGGTATCAAAAGGTATCAAAAGGTATCATTTTTTTTGTTTTTTTCGTTCCCCAATATCTAAGTCCAAAAATACCACCAGATTTTGTGCTGGATCCGCAGTTCACGTTTACTGAAACAAAAAAGAATGTCATTCTTAAATTGAGAGCAATTCTGCGGCGTGAGCCAAAACCGTAGGCGATTTATTATCCCCTAACATCCTGGCTATCTCGGAAACACGTTCCTCTTTGCCAAGCGGCTCAACTGTTGTATATGTGCGATTTTTGTCTTCAATCTTCTTAACGCAAAATTGACCGTTTGCAAGGGCTGCTACTTGATGCAAATGCGTTATTGTAAGCACTTGGTGATATTTGCCGAGTTCTTGCAAGCACTCCCCCACTTTATGGGCTACCTCGCCGCTAATACCGCTGTCCACTTCGTCAAAAACCAGAATGGGAACTTTATCTCTTTCTGCAATTACACGCTTGAACGATAGCAAAACTCTGGAAAGCTCACCGCCGCTTGCTGACTGCTTCAATGGTTTTTCGCCTTCGCCTTTGTTTGGAGCAATCCAAAATTCCCCCTGCTCCGCTCCGCCCGCAGTCAAATTTTCCGCAGAAGTCCAGCGGGTAGAAAACACCGCTGTTGGCATTGAAAGGATATGCAATGTATTTTCCACTTCCGAATCCAGCTTTTTTGCACCGGCACGCCTTTTTTTGGAAAGCTCCGCAGATACTTTTTCCAATTCAAGGCGAATTTTATTCGCTTTTTTTTGCAGTTCCTCTATATCAGAATCTGAATTTTCCAAGGATTCTAATTCTTGCTTTCTCTTTTCCCTGAGTTCTATAAGTGAATTCAAATCTGCTTTATATTTGCGTTTTAGTTTTTGTATAAGGGCTATGCGGGCGTTTGCCTTTTCTATTTGCTCTGGGCTGTAAACTTCTTGCTTGCCGAGTTTTTTCAATTCCAAAACCAGATTGTTAAAATAATCTTCGGTGTCTGCCGCTGTTTCGCTTTTGGGGGCATCGCTGCATTTGCTTTCAAGTTTTTGCAATCTGGAAACAAGTTCGCCTATGAGTTTCAAAACTCCGGTTTCGCCAATCAAAAGTTCCAAACATTCATTTGCCATCTTCCGCTTAAATTCGCCACCTGCAGACTCCTGCACAATGCGTTCGCATTCCTCTTCTTCGTTCAAGCGCAAATTAGCATTTTTGAGTTCGTTTAATTGGAATTCCAAAAATTCCTTTTGTTGGGCAATGGCTTCTGCATTTTGCTTGCATTCTTCTATTTTTTTATTTACTGTGCTCCATTCTTCAAAAAGTTCCCTGCATTTTTGCAAGAGTTCTTCGTTTCCGCAATAGGCATCTATGAGTTTTTGCTGTGCTTTAACATCTTTCAAAAGTGTTTGTTCGCTTTGCCCATGTAATTGCACAAGCATTTCGCCTAATTCCTGCAAATCGCCTTGGCTTGCCATAACGCCGTTTATACGGGCTTTGCTTTTTCCATTTGAAAGAATTTCTCTTTGAATTTCAAGTTCATTATCTTCAAAATCTATTTCCCTGCTTTCTAAAAATTCTTTTGCATCGGTTAAATTTTTAATTTCAAAATTCCCTATTATAACGGCTTTTTCCTCGCCATTCCTAACTTGCCCCGCAGCTGCTTTTGCACCACACAAAAGTTTTAACGCACTTAAAAATACGGATTTTCCCGCACCGGTTTCTCCTGTAATTGCCCAAAAACCATCGGAAAATGAAATTTCCGCATTTGCTATGAGGGCTAGATTTTTTATTGAAATATGTTTAAGCATGGCTATTTTTTATCGCCATAATCCGCAAACCAAATTCGTAATTTTGCTTCATTTAAAATTGAGCCAAAATTATATCTTGAGTATGTGGGTCTAGCTGCAATGTGTCTATAAAAATAAAGAGAGTCGGGTTGTAGCACCGGGTTGCCAAGCCTTAGCGTAAATCCCAGAGTATCTTTGCGTAAACTATTTGTAACCTCAAGTTTTAGCGTATCGCTTTTTCCAAATGCAAAATTCGGATGCCCGTCTATAACAGAAGCACTGTCTATTCTATAGTAATTTTCGCCATATACATATATAGGTATAGGAAAATTCTCAAGTTCATTTTTATTAGCTTCATCGTTTGATTTTGGCAAAATCAACTGTGCAAATACCACGGTTTTATCAAAGTTTTTTATATCTGCCATTTCAAAAAATACGGAAAGAGATTCTCTTGCTCCAGCATGGAGGCATTGCTTGCATTCATCGTCCAAGACCCTTATTTTTTGAGCTACTCGCCGCAATCCTGATATGCCTGCGGTGTCGTGCGGTACAATACGCAGAACTGTGTTATTTGAATTCAATTCCAGCTTAACGGTGCCTTTGAATCCATTTGGTAATTTGTCTTGCAAAGGAATAAGAAACTCATCATTTGCCCATTCAATATTTATATTTGCAGAACTATCATTTTTTGTTATAAACTTGAGCCAGGTGCTATCTGGTTCGGTTTCTTCTTTTTTTAGCCAATACCAATAAATTGTTGCATTTAATTGTTCCTCAGGAATTTGACCACCTATGCTCTCCGCATAAAAAAGGCTATCTGCTTTCAATGTCCAATCTTTGGGAGTAAGAGGGCTGAATAACTCAAAATAAAGCGTATGTTCCACGCCATTCACGCTGCCAAGAGCAGCACAAAAGCCGGGATTTACTATAAAAGCAGAAGTATCTGAGCCAAGAACCGGAGCTTCTTTTAAAGAAATATCAAATTCCTTAAATTGCTTTTCATAAGATACGGCAATATTTTTATCGCCAAACCATTCATGCAGAGCATTGGAATCATCAGAGGAACAAGCTACAAGAATAGCAAGTATGAGTGAGATTAGGAGCAAACGAAACATTTGGGTGTAATCTAGAAAATTAACTTTTCTTTTTTGCAGGACGCCGCGGCACACGAGGTGGGAATTCAAAGAGAATTTTTCCGTTTTTATCCATTTTTAAGAAGGCGTCAAAAAGGCGGCGGGTTTTTGCGGAGCGAAATCCCTTTATCAATTCGGTTTTCTCGCCAGAAAGCATCGCTTTAATGTGCTCGGGAGTTAGAGTTTTGCCTAAAATGCTCTTGGCTATGCGAATGCCTGTATCTTTACCCTCTGCAAAACTCTGGGAAACAAAAGCCGTTAATGCTTCATAAACAGGCGAATTGTCTTTGGGGGAATGCCCTATTGGGGTTTGGCCGCTAAAATCCAAGCCTTCTTTGCCTTCTGTGGATGAATCTTCAAAGACGAATTCCACCTTGTTTTTTTCGTTCAAAATCAAAGCCGCGCTAAATTCCTTGCCTTTCTTGGAGCGAAATCCATTCAAAGGACCTAATTTTTTCTTTTCTAAAAGTTCCATCACCTCTGCAATGGAAATATGCCTGCCGCTCAAAATTTTCCTTATCCTAATGCCGCTATCGGTTTCGTAGTTGGAAACGGTTTCATGTATTTGCTCGCCGGCTACCTCTGCAACCGCTTCTTTTTTTGTGTTGCTTTCGTCAAAATTCTTTATCTTGTCCACCATTTGAGAAGTAAGGCCTTCAATATCCAGCATAAAATCATTTCTGGATACTTTGCCCTTTTCCATTAAGCCGAGTTTATGTTCCCATTCGCCTGTAAGTTCCGGGCTTGTGAGGTTTTCTATTTGCATTGAGATTGCCACGTTTATTAGGTCAAAAGCCTTGCCTGTTGGCAAAAGCTCTTTGCCGTCTCTTGTCAAATATTTATCTGAAATGAGTTTCTCTATTGTTGCGGCTCTGGTGGCTGGAGTTCCCAAACCACGTTCTTTCATGGCATCTCGCAAATCCTCGTCTTCTATGAGTTTGCCGGCGCTTTCCATCGCAGAAAGGAGGGAGCTTTCTGTATAGCGTGCAGGCGGTTTTGTGGAATCCTCTGCCATTTCTATTGTTTTTGCAATGGGCTTTGCATCCGGCGAAGAGAGTTTTGGCATAATATCTTCGTCTTCGCTTTCCTTGCCGTAAACAGCTTTCCAGCCCGGCTCTTTTAAGATTTTGCCATCGGATACAAAGCTTTCGTTTTCAACTATTGTTGTACGTGTTGTGTGCAAATACTCTGCGGCTGGGTAAAAAATTGCCACAAATCTTTGGCATATCAAATTGAAAATTTTGCTCTCTGCTTCGCTAAGAGAGCTAGGAGCTTTGCCTGTTGGAATTATCGCATGATGGTCGCTTACCTTTGCTGTGTTGAACACACGCGGGGTTTTATGTACGTAGTTGTTTTTCAATGCGAATTCAGCGTGTTCTTTAATGCTGCCGGTTAAGGCACTCATTGTTTTTTTCACGGTTGCAACATAATCGTCCGGTAAAAATTTGCTGTCTGTTCTGGGGTAGGTGGTGAGCTTGTGCCGCTCGTAAAGGGCTTGGGCTATTTGAAGAGTTGTTTTTGCAGAAAAACCAAAACGGCTATTCGCTTCTCTTTGCAAAAAGGTTAAATCATAAAGAGGGGGGCATTTTTGGAAAACCTGCTTTGATTCTTCTTCCACACTCCCCTGCTTTCCTTCGCATTTTTTCAAAATATTTTCTGCATCTTCTTTTTTCCAAATCTTTGCGGAGTTCTCTTTTTTATCTGTCCATTTTCCAAAATAAAATTCATCCTTATCTTGAAAGTTTGCGGTTAATGTCCAAAATGCCTGCGGAACAAAGGCCATCCTGCTTTCTTCTCTTTTTACAATCAAAGCGAGAGTTGGAGTTTGAACCCTGCCGCAAGGAGTTAACTGAAAGCCCCCAAAACGGCTGTTATAAGCGGTTAATCCGCGGGATCCGTTTATGCCCACAAGCCAGTCTGCTTCGGAGCGTGAAAGAGCCGCATCCTGAAGGTTTTTCATTTCTTCGTTTGAGCGTAAATGTTCAAAGGCTTCTTTTATGGCGGCAGTGGTCATGCTTTGCATCCAGAGTCTTTTTATGGTTTTGCCATTAAGCCCGGTTTTCCCCTGCTCGTGTTCCAATATGTAATGAAATATGAGTTCACCTTCACGTCCTGCATCGCAGGCATTTATTATTGTGCTTATATCTTTGCGGCGAATGAGTTTGCCAAGAGCGGTGAGATGGCTTTTGGTATCTGGCAGAGGGGTTAATTTGAATTCTTTTGGGATTATGGGAAGGGTTGCCATATTCCATGTTTTATACTGTTCGCTAATATCTTTAGGGTCTGCTATGCCAACTAGATGCCCCAAAGCCCAGGATATTACGGTATCATCATTTTCCAAACAGGTTTTGTCTTTATTAAACTTACCACCCAAGGCCTTTGCAAGGTCGTTTGCCACGCTTGGTTTTTCTGCAATCACAAGCGTTTTTTGAACATTAGGAGCATTTTTTGAAGCCATGGGCAAGAATGTAGAAATTTTTTATGAATTCTATATTTGCAAACAATGGCTTTTATCTTGCTCATACTATTAATCGCAGTTGCCACAGCCCAAGCCCAGCCCGCCACGCTCACTGATTCCAGAGATGGCAAAACATATAAAACCGTCAAAATAGGCAATCAAATTTGGATGGCGGAGAATTTGAATTACGATGCTAGCAGCAGCGTATGCTATGAAAATAAGCCAGCCAACTGTGCAACATACGGCAGGTTGTATAATTGGGAAACGGCTAATAAAGCCTGTCCTTCTGGTTGGCATTTGCCGAGCAACAGCGAGTGGGAAGAGTTGGGTAAAGCGGTTGGCGGTGAAAAAATTGCTGGCAAAAAGCTTAAAGCCAAGAGTGACTGGAATGAAAACGGCAATGGCATGGATGAGTTCGGGTTTGCGGCTCTGCCGGGCGGTTACGGCAGCTCGGATGTCGATTTCAACGATGTCGGCTACAACAGCTACTGGTGGGATGCCTCTGAGAACAGTGCTACCAACGCCTACTACCATAGCATGGGTTACTACCACAAATACGCGAACTGGAACAACCTCGATAAGTCTTACCTATTCTCTGTTCGTTGCATCAAAGATTATCCCTAACCAGTTAATCTGCATTTGCTATATTTATGCATATGTTGCATATTTACAAAGTTGGGTTGTGCTGATGAGCTTTATAGGAACTATAATAATAAAGGAAGAGGAAGATTGGTTTGTGTGAATAAAACAGTAGTGTTCGTGTTGACGGTAATTTTATTCATTACAATAACCGTATTATTATATCTACTGCACAAGCGGCATATATGGTTTGTGTATCCTCCTGACTTTGACACAGTTGCGGAGCTGGAAGAATATAAGCGCCAACCTGCTCAGGAACAATGGAAAACAGTGAAGACGGTAGAAATTGCTGAATTGGAAGTAACGCCTAACATTGATTCCATTGTTGCCGCCGCACGGCGGCAGGTTGGACAGACCTTATATTACGACCCAGCCTACGTACGTATCGCCTACCCAATGGGGGATGTTCCTATTGAAGTTGGGGTTTGCACGGACGTAATCATCCGTGCCCTGCGTGATGCGTTGAATATGGATTTGCAACAACTTGTCCACAAAGATATGACTGCTGCGTTTTCCGAATATCCGCAGAATTGGGGGCTGAAAAAGCCCGACACGAACATCGACCACCGCCGTGTGCCAAACCTCCGAAAATATTTTTCACGTATGGGATATTCAATTACAGTCACGGAAAATCCGGAAAACTACCTGCCCGGCGACATTGTAACCTGCACCCTGCCAGACAACATTCCGCATATAATGATAGTGAGCGACAAAAAAACGAAGGCAGGCATTCCCTTAGTTATCCACAACATCGGCGATGGTACAAAAGAAGAAGACCGCCTTTTTGATTTTCCAATCACGGGGCAATATCGAATTAAGCAGGCTCAATAGATTTATTGGCGGTAATTTAGGAGAATCAACATGGAACTACAATATATAATCAGAAGAGCAAAAATTACGGATATTCCACGTTTAACAGAGTTGCTTGCAACTTTATTTTCGATAGAAATTGATTTTGAAGTGGATTACTCGAAACAGAGCAAAGGTCTTGAAATGATGTTAGATGATATGGATACTCGATGCATTTTGGTTGCCGAACAATGTCAGCAAGTGGTTGGGATGTGCACTGCTCAGATTTTGATATCAACCGCAGAGGGTGGCTCAGTTGCACTAATAGAAGATGTTGTTGTGGACAATTCATACAGACGATTAGGTATTGGAAAGGAACTTCTCATAGGCATTGAAAGTTGGGCTTTAGAAAAAGGTGCAAAGCGTTTGCAATTGTTAGCCGATAGGAATAATACAGTCGCTTTAGAATTCTACAAAAGCATGAGTTGGAATATTACAAATTTGATATGTTTACATAAGAGGTAATTTAGAATATTAAAAAATTCTATATTTGCTAGTAATGGCTTTTAGCAGTTGCCGCTATGCTTGTGGGAGGGTGCAGAAAGGATAATGGCAAAAATAATGAATAAAGCGGTAGTGTTCGTGGCGTTAGTGGCAGTGGCTGGTCAGCCCCATCCTACACCTGCTCGCGAGGGATCTTAACTACAAACTGATTGCCGGATTCATCATTTACAAACTCAATATTGGGTTGTTCTTGAATTGCCCGCTTTATTCCGGAACCCCAACCGCTGTACGGAAGGATATGCGAAGAAAACGTTACCATTTGAGGATTGCGAATCACAGCATTTCCGTATTTAATATCTTCAGTTGTCAAGCCATTAGGAAGTTTTCCCGGACTTATTATTTCTATCCTGTTGTCAAATATAAATAGGCGTATCGGTACGTTCTTAAAATAATCCCTATGTATCAAAGCGTTTTGCAAAACTTCAATTAATGCGTTTTCGGAGATTTCAAGTATGCCTATGGAATTAAATTGCTGCCCCTTTTGAATATGATGCAAATTGCTTCTAAAAAAATCCATCCCCTGTTTAAATAGCGATGGGATAGTTCCATTAAAATCTTCCGGCTTATTTCTATACATGGTTCCAGCCAAATTATTGCCAAAAAATGAAACAGCCTTTATCGTAAGCGAAGGCCTTATATTTTGAGGTTCTTTTCCAAAAAAGAGCAAGCCGGCAAGTGTAATTTCTCCATTAAGCAAAACTCTTTTTGCCTTCAAAGCTTTTTCGTAACTTAAACCTTTTTCCTGGAAACTCTCCTTAAATTCCCGTTTGAAATAATCGGAAAAAATTTGCTCATCAATATCGTCAATACTCGTGTTGTAAACCGGCATTTCATCTGCTGACAAATTTGCGCTTTGCTTAAAAAGCCGCAAAATTTCCGAGTTTTCTGTTAGCAATCGTTTGTTTGACCCTTGTTTTACATAAATCTCGCCCTGTGCAGTTTTATAAGGCTTATTGATGCCTTCCGGTACATTAACTACTAAAATAAGTTTTACAGTATCCGCTTCTGTGATTCTTACTACTTCAGTTGAAACATAAACGGTTGGTTCTAAACTATCTGCAAATTCTGCTATTTTGCGGTCTGCATATTCAATCTGCTCAAGCGATAATCCTGCAATTTCTCCGGTTTTGTCTTTTATGCCTAACAGTATTATTCCTCCGATAGAGTTAGACATTGCAACTATTTCACGGCACATACTGTTTACCCGCGGCAGTATTTCTTTAAACTGCACTCTGCTAGTTTCACCGGAATTTATAATATCCAGTAATTCATTCGCATTCATTATGATGCTCCTTTCAATGTGCGTTCTTGCGGCATAAGAGGGAATATAGAAATTTCTACATTCAAGAGCAATGGCTTTTTTCTTATTCATCTTATCAATCGCAGTTGCCACAGCCCAAGCCCAGCCAATTATAGCCACTGGGCAAGTTTATTTCTCTTATGATAGGTCGTGAGTCTCTATGGCCAGACAAAAATCCGCCAGATTATGGCTATGTAAACTACAAGTTTCAATTAATTTTTTTGTATATGAATGTTACGCTTCCACCAAACTCTTGAAAATAGATTCTATTTTCTGAACGAAAGTTAGGTAAAGGTTAGCTTCTTCCGTTGTTGGCAATAATCCGTCCGATTTTATTCCTATATCGTCAGGATAACGAGATTCTGTATAAATTTTGCCAATATCTTCAAGCAAACTTTCATCTATATTCCAATCTTTAATTGTTTTGATTTCTGAATACAATTTAACTAAATCGTGAATTTTACGAATTTGTTTGTCATGTTCCACCAAATAAGCTTTAAAATATTTCTCAATTGCTTGTTGACAATGAAAAGCTACTTCACCTGTTAGTGAAGCAATGTCTATTAAAGAACTTGCGGCAAGAACATCTTTTTCTGCAAAAAATACCCAACCGGAAGTTTTATCTTTCATAAAGAACCTTGCCTGTGCTTTCTATTTCATATACAAAATCACTTCCTTTTTCTCTCAAATAATTGAGTTCCGCTTTAGAATATACGATTATATCCATGGGAATTTGATAATGCACCTCTCTTACAGCTTTTGCCACAGGACGCCATCTCTCCATCTTCTCCGTAAAACTCTTGACAAAATCATTTGAATCCAAAATAACAGCTACATCAAGGTCGCTGTCTTCTGTTGGGTTCCCATTGGCATAAGAACCGAATAAAATAACCTTGTAAGGCTTCAATTCTTTAAGCCGTTCGGTCATTTCTTCCACCAAATGCCAATTTTGTTCAATGAGAGACATTAGAAGGAATATAGTAATTCCTGCAGGTTTTAATATGGAAAGGTTAAAAAAAAATCTATTTTTGCCAATAATGGCTTCTTTCTTGTTCATCTTATCAATCGCAGTTATTGCAACTCAGCTAGTTTTCGCTACTGAGCAAACCGCCACGCTCACTGATTCCAGAGATGGCAAAAAATATAAAACCGTCAAAATAGGCACTCAGACTTGGATGGCGGAGAATTTGAATTATGCGGTGGATGGTAGTAGTTGCTACGATAATAACCCCGCCAACTGTGAAAAGAAATACGGCAGGTTGTATAATTG
>LIUI01000069.1 GCA_001462235.1 Fibrobacteria bacterium GUT307 | reverse complement strand
AGCGTATCACTGTTGTGGGAGCGTGATTGAATATTTCTCCTGGCATCAGTGAAATTTTCTATATTACCACCACTATGCCAAAAATTTATGCTGCAAAATTTTCAGATGGAACGCACTGGATCGGTGATACTTGGTTAGAGTGCGAAAAACTCGTTCGGGGCACATCTGGCTCCAAATACAAATCCTTTGCTAAAATAGAAGATGCAAAGGCTTGGATTAGCGGGAAAAAACAGATAAAAAAAGGACTCCGCATCTATGTGGACGGCTCCTTTATGCCCTCAAGCGAATATGCAGGCTGGTCTTGGATTGCCGTTGAAAACGGAGTAGAAATAGCCTGCGAATCTGGAAAAACACCCCGCCCCGCCTTTAGCAGGAACATAGACGGAGAACTATACGCCGCCTGGAAAGCAATGGAGTTCCTAGCCAAGAAAAAGCGAAAAGGCGTAATTTGCCACGACTACGAAGGCGTAAAATGCTGGGCAACGGGCGAATGGAAAACCAATAGTGCCGTTTCCCAAATTTACGTGAACAGAATAGCCGAAATAAAAGTATGGGCTACTTTTGAAAAGGTAACCGGGCACAGCGGCGACGAATGGAACGATAAAGCAGACAGGCTGGCAAAGGCAGCTTTGATAGAAAAGAAAAAGAAATAATCCCTAGCATGAAAGTAATTTTGGATATAAACAACTTTTGGTCGCCCAGCGGCGGCGGAGTTCGTCTTTACCATCTGCAAAAAATGGAGTATTACCAAAAAAAACAGAGCGATTACAAACTCGTATTTTTAATGCAAGATAGCTATAACAAAACAGAAGAAATATCACCCACATTAACAATAGAACACGTCAAAGCATTCAAGGTACCCGGCAAATGGTGGGAATACCGCTTTATTTACAATGCAAAACAGATTAAACCTTACATTGAAAAACACAATGCCTCTATTATAGAGGTAGGCTCCCCCTACGTTCTCCCTGCCGCCGTACGCAAAGCCTGCAATGCTTCTAAAAACAAGCCTGCATTAGCGGGTTTTTGGCACGCAGATTTTCCAATAACCTACATATACCGCCCCTTCAAAAAAATAAATTCATTTTTGGCAAAAAGGCTGGAGGCACTAGCTTGGGCTTATGCTCGCTACCAGTTCAAAAACTATAAAGGCATACAGGTTTCTTGCAAAGAAGTAATGCAAAGAATGGAGAGCAATGGCTTGCAAAATTTGCAACGGTTGCCGCTTGGCATTGATTCCACCCTATTCCACCCAAACCGCAAGGATGTTGCCCTTGTTGAAGAATTGAAAGCAGGAGAGCCAAATAGATTAACCATGTTTTTTCCGCACCGTTCCACAGAAGAAAAGGGTTTATCGCTTTTGCTGAATGCGTATCCCATTATTTGTGAAAAACTGGGCTTGGAGCCTGCACTTGTTTTTGCAGGAACAGGAAATAGAGTTCACCTGATTAAAGAAGCGGTAAAAAAGCACAAGCATATAAAATATATAGGCTTTATTAAAGGCTCAGAAGAAATGGCAAGATGGATTGCCAGTTGCGAAATGGGTTTTGCCCTTAGTTGCTGGGAAACATTTGGGTTTTCTATTTTGGAGGGCATGGCTTGTGGGCAATGTTTAATCGGAGCAAATAGCGGTGCTGCCGCAGAGCATGTCCGTGAGTCCGGTGGCGGAATTGTTTTAAAAGAAATGACTTCAGAAAATCTTGCGCAGGCGGTTTGCGAAATTACCCAAAACAGAAACGAGTTGCCTGCTATGGGTGCAAAAGGCAGAGCCTATGCAGAAAGGTTTTCTTGGGACGCCTGCTTTGAAAGGCAACGAGAATTTTACAGAGGGCTTATAAGTTGAGTTTAGCATCCACAAGTATAAGAAGGCCGGTTTTAACCATGGTGTTATCTGCTCTAATTATACTTTTTGGAGCAATAGGCATGTATCAGGTGGGAGTTCGCGAATATCCCGCCATAGACCCTCCCATAATAGATGTTCGCACTACCTACACCGGTGCAAACCCGGAAGTAGTGGCAAACCAAATAACAGAACCCTTGGAATCTGCCATTAACGGCATAGATGGAATCCGTACGCTTATATCCACTTCTCGCGAAGAGCAATCCAATATCACCGTGGAATTCAATTTGGGTGCAAATATGGAACAAGCCGCCAATGACGTGCGAGACAAGGTTTCACGCGCCCAACGCTCGCTCCCGGATAACGCAGATGTTCCCATAGTTTCCAAAGCAGATGCAAACTCCACGCCTATACTTGTGCTTTCTCTAGGCAGCAGTACTTTGAGTTTGCTGGAACTAACCGACCAAGGAACAAGAATACAAGAAAAAATCCAAACTGTACCCGGCGTTGCAGAGGTGAGAATATGGGGCATAAAAAGATATGCTATGCGTATTTATATAAACCCCGTGCGGCTTGCCGGTGCTAACTTAACCTTAGATGCAATTAAAACAGCGCTTGATAAGGAAGATGCAGAACTCCCCACCGGGCAGCTTGAAGGAACGGCTGCAACCGTAAATTTACGTTCATATTCAAAACTAAAAACCGAAGAGGATTTTCGCAATGTAATCCTTTATGCAAACGAAGAAAAAATCGTACGCTTGGGCGACGTAGCAGAAGTTGTGCTTGGTGCAGAGAACGAAAGAAATACGGTTAGAATGAACGGCGGGCCTATGGTTTCTCTGGCAGTAATTCCACAACCCGGCTCTGATCAAATAGAAATAGCAGACGAGGTTTTGAGGCGCTTAGACGATATTCGCAAGGACTTGCCGGAAGCCATCATTATTCAACTTTCTTTTGACAACACAAAATTTGTGCGGGCGGCTCTCTCGGAAGTAAAGGAAACCATTGTTATAGCTTTTATTCTTGTTGTAGCAATAATATTCCTTTTCTTAAGGGATTTCAAAACAACGCTAATTCCAATGCTCACCATTCCAATTTCTTTAATAGGCACGTTCTTTCTTATATGGATTTTTGATTTTTCCATAAATATTTTAACGCTTTTGGGAGTTGTGCTGGCAATAAGCATTGTTGTTGACGATGCCATTGTTGTTTTGGAAAATATATATGCAAAGGTAGAAGAAGGTCTCCTCCCAAAGGAGGCGGCTATTAAAGGCGTTAATGAAATTTTTGCAGCAGTTATATCTACAACCCTTGTTTTATGCGCGGTATTTTTGCCCCTGTTTTTTATGCAGGGGTTTACAGGGCGGCTTTTTAGGGAGTTCTCCGTTGTTATAGGCGGTTCAACTATAATTTCTTCTTTTGTGGCGTTAACGCTGGGCAGTATGCTTTCTAGCCGCTTGCTCAAAAAGAACGAAAAGCACAACCGCTTTTACGTTGCAACCGAGCCATTCTTCAATAAACTTTCTTCTACTTATGCAAGGTTTTTAGGGAAAATTTTAAGACGCCCGCTTTTTTCAATCCCAATTATTTTGGTATGTGCGGTAATTGCTGTTTTTTCATTTGTCAACTTGCCAAGCGAGCTTGCTCCGCTGGAAGACCGTTCCCGAGTCAATATTCAAGTTACGGCTCATGAAGGTGCTCCCTTTCTGTTTATAAGCGATAAAATGAAAGTTATTGAAAGTTTGATTTTGGACAACGTGCCAGAACTTGACCGCGTCCTTGTGCAAACAGCTCCCGGCCTTGCCGGTTCTGTGAATAATGGCAGCGTATCAATAATGCTTGTTGACCCGCAATACCGCAAAAGAACCCAGCAAGAAATAGCGAATAGTTTAAGGAATATACTATCCAAGGTTGAGGGTGTTCGCATTTCAATTCAGCAAGAACAAACCATTCGCGTTGGTTCGCGGAGCGGTTTGCCTGTGCAAATAGTGGTTCAAGGTTCGGAAGTGGATTCATTGAAAAAACATTTGCCGGAACTTATGGATAAAATTCAGCAAAGCCCGCTTTTAACAATGGCAGATGTAAATCTAAAATTCACAAGACCGCAATTGGATGTAGAAATGGATAGAGACCATTTGCGGGCTTCTGGCATTGCACCCCGTGAAGTAGCGAGTGCTTTGCAGTTGGCGTATAGCGGTTTAAGGTATGGATACTTTTTGAAAGACGGGAAGCAATACCAGATTATGGGAGAGATAAATTCCCAAAACCGTTCCGAGCCGGCGTCCCTGCAAACTCTTTATCTAAGAAACAACGAAGGCAACTTGGTTTCGCTAGACCAACTTGTAGAATTAAAAGAGCGTGCGGTTCCGCCACAGCTTTTCAACTATAATCGCTATGTATCTGCAACAATTTCCGCAAGCCCCGCACCGGATATTGCATTAGGGGATGCCATAAGCGAGATGCAGAACATTATAAACAAAGAATTGCCGGATTATTTTAAAACAGAGCTTACGGGAACATCACGAGATTTTATGGAAGCAAGCGGAAGTTTAGCAGTAGTTTTTTGTTTGGCATTGCTCATTGTATATATGCTTTTAGCCGCCCAGTTTGAGAGTTTTAGGCATCCATTTACCATTATGCTTACCGTGCCGCTTGCCCTTTCTGGCGCACTTGCCGCCCTTTATTTTGGCGGCCATACTCTAAACATATTTAGCCAAATAGGTTTGGTAATGCTGGTGGGGCTTGTGACCAAAAATGGAATTTTGATAGTTGAGTTTGCAAACCAACGCCACGAGGCTGGCTTGGATCTTCGCCATGCCGTGGCAGGTGCAGCAGGCGCACGCCTGCGCCCGATTTTAATGACATCGCTTACAAGTATATGCGGCTTTATGCCCATTGCCCTTGCACTCGGCGCAGGCGCAGAGAGCCGCGTTCCTATGGGTGTAGCGGTGATAGGCGGCATAACGGTATCTTTGGTATTCAGTTTGCTAATTGTGCCTGCGGCATATTTGTTGATAAGCAAAAAGGATGCGGCGTGACTCCCTCACCCTTTGAATTGCAAAAACGCAGCATTCTAAACGAAATACGTTCTGCAAAAAAAAACATCATAGACTTGACAATTTCATCCCCCATGCAAGCAGGGATAATATTTGACATAGCAGACGATTTGCATTATTTAGCAGAAAACCCCAAGTGGCAATTCAACGCTCCGGATGCCTGCGGGCAATTATACGCCAGAGACGCCATAGCAAAATACAACGGAAATTCAACTGAGCCAGAAAATATTTTTGTGACTTCCAGTTCCTCGGAATCTTATTCTGCGCTTTTTCAGGTTTTTTGTAAAAAAGGTGATTGCATTCTAAGCCCAGCCCCAGGCTACCCGCTAATAGATACCTTAGCAGAGCTTGCAGGCTTAAACACGCACCCCTATTTTCTAAAACCTTATTTTGGCAAAGAACCGCATTGGGAAATAGATTTAGACTCCCTAGATTCCATCCCGCCAAACACAAAAATTCTTTTGTTAATATCCCCCCACAACCCCACAGGCCACATTCCCAGCAAAAAAGAATTTGAGCACATATTGCAATTTTGCGAAAAGCACAAATTAGCATTGATAATAGACAAAGTATTTTCTGCATACAATTTAAAAAATAACTCTCAATTCTCAACTCTCAACTCTCAACTCAGCAAAAAAATTCCGATTTTCACGCTAGATGGTCTTAGCAAATCTGTAGGCCTCCCGCATATAAAAGTAGGTTGGATAAATGCCATTGTTCCCAAAAACCAAAAGCAGCATATTTACAATTCTCTGGAATACATTTTAGATGCTCAATTAAACTGCTCGTATTTGAGCCAAGCATTGTGTGCAAGGGTTTTGCCTAGAGCTACGGCTTTTCAAAAAAAGGTAATAGAGAGATTAAAAGCAAATCAAATTTCACTAGGCGATTATTTTTCAAAAATGGGTGCTAAAATAATTCCCTCCGCAGGTGGCTGGTATCAGAGTGTTTACTTTCCAAACACAAACGACGAGGAGCTTTGCTTAAATCTTTTGAGGGAGAAGCTGGTTCTTACGCATCCGGGGTTTTTATTTGATTTTGAGGATGGTTGGCTGGTTGGGAGTTTATTAGGATTTAGGGGATTTTAACAAAACCTTGCTATCCGCAAAAATCTGCAGTCGTCTTTAACCGAATCGCAGGCTTTTGACGCGTTTTCCAAAGAAGAAAATAGGGAAAAAATACTTGAACCGCTGCCAGATAGCAAAGATTTTCCGCCATAAGAATTTAATGTTTGCTTTAACGAATTTATAAGAGGATATTTTTTAAGGATGGTATCTTCAAATTGATTGAATAAATCCCAAGAATCGTCTAGTGGGTTGGCAGTGCCGCTGGTGTTGCTGGTTTTTATGGTGTTAGTAAAATCTTGCCAACGAGTTTTGCCCAAAGGAACAATGTTGCCGTATGCCACTTTGGTGGACACGCTGCACCACGGAGTAGCTATTACAATTATGCAATTATCGTTGCTTATTGGATTTTGCGGCGTTAAAATCTCGCCTATACCCTCTGCTAATGCAGCCCCGCCTTTAATAAAAAACGGAATATCTGCTCCAAGAGAAGCTCCTATTTTTTCTAGTTCCGCAGTGCTGGCTTTTAAGCCCCACAATCTAACCAAAAGCCTCAAAGCCGCCGCCGCATCCGAGCTGCCACCGCCCAAGCCCGCAGCCAAGGGTAAATTTTTTTCCAAATAAAAACGAACTCCACCAGAAATTTTGTACAGTTCTTTTAATTTAACAGCGGCTTTGTATATCAAATCATTTTCTGGCGGGTAGTCCTGTGCTTTGCTGTAAAGAATGGATATTTCGCCGCTGCTGTCTAACTCGCCAAAAAGCGTATCGCCGCAAGAGACAGTGTGAAACATTGTGCCAATATCGTGATAGTCATCCTTTCTTTTTTTTATTACGGATAGAAATAGGTTCACTTTGGCAGGAGCAAATTCGCTTAACATTTATTTTATCCTCTTAACTCTCATTATTCTGCTTTGACCATCTTCATTTGGCGAGAGTTTTACCTTTGAATAGGCTAGCATTCTGCGTTTTTCTTCTCTTCTTTCAAAAAGTTTATTAAATTTTAACCTTGCAACAAATAAAGCCACCAAAAAAAATATAAGGACGGCCAGCCATACATAATATAATCCTACACTGCTGCTTTCCATTTTAAGCCTCTGTCCCGTGCTTTGCAGCTTGATCGTTCATTATTGCGTTGCGTTTTATTAATCCGTAGCTAAAGCCTACAACAAAATATATCAAAACCAAAGACATAAGATATTCGGGCCAAATCATGGCAAAGCCGGCTACATAAGCTCCCGCAATATTTACAAGCTGAAAAAGGTTTATGGCAAGGCTCTTTCTTCTTTTGAGTTTTGGCAAAAATAAAGGGCTAACCATAAGCACGCCTGTGAACAGCAAAATTACCAAAGGTATATATAGAGTTTCCGGGCAAGAGTTGAAAAAATCATATTTGCAAAGCAGAATTATAGACATGGCGCTTGCAATTCCCGCAAAGGTAGATGGCATTCCGGAAAAGTAGTCCGGGTAAGAATCGCTATCCATGGCATTGTATTTTGCAAGCCGCATTGCAGCACACACCATATAAACCGCAGAGCCTGCGAATATGGCAAGTTTATGCCCCTCGTACCAGCTTGGCGCAATGTTTTTATAAGCGAACATAAGCATAAAGGCAGGGGCTATTCCAAAAGCGATTAAGTCTGCGAGGCTATCAAATTGCGCACCGAATTCCGAACTTGCGTTGAACTTGCGTGCGGCAAAGCCATCTAGTTTGTCTAGCAGGGCGCAAAAAATTATGAAATGCGCTCCCATAACCGCGGGGTAAGCTACACCTAAAATCTCATTTTCTGTTGCAAATAAACCTGTGGACCAGCATATAGAGGCAACACCTAGCAAAAAATTCAAACTTGTGAAAGCGTTTGGAACTATAAACCTTGCTCTTGTCATACGCAGAATGTAGAAAATTCTAAATTACTTATCATGATAAAAGAAGCTATAGCACTAGCCGCTGCAAAAAAAAATCTGTCCCCGGAAATTGCCGAAACGGTAATGGATGAAATTATGGGTGGGCATGCAACCGATATTCAAATATCCGCATTTTTAACCGCAATGGCGGTTAAAGGTGAAACCATAGAAGAAATAACCGCAAGCGCAATAGGCATGCGTAAGCATTGCGTAAGGGTTTTGCACAATATGGAATGTTTGGAAATTGTAGGCACTGGTGGAGATAGGGCAAATACATTCAACATTTCAACAACAACCGCTATTGTAACCTCTTCTTGCAATATTTCCGTTGCAAAACACGGGAACCGTGCGGCAAGCAGCAGGTCTGGCGCAGCAGATGTTTTGGGTGCCTTGGGTGTTAAGCTAGATATAACTCCAGAGCATAGCGTTAAAATTTTGCAAGCCATAAATTTATGCTTTTTATTTGCTCAAAACTATCACCTATCCATGAAATATGTAGCTCCTGTTCGCAAGGAGCTTGGCATAAGAACCATATTCAATATTTTGGGACCTTTGGTAAATCCTGCGGGTGCGGCTATGCAGCTCTTGGGCGTTTACGATGATGAACTTTTGGAGCCAATGGCACAGGTGCTTTTGAACCTAGGCGTTAGAAGCGGCATGGTGGTTTTTGGCACAGATGGCTTGGATGAGATTTCCATGAGTGCACCCACAAGGGTTTGCGAATTCAGAGACGGATGGCTAAAAAAGTATGAAATAACTCCTGAGCAATTTGGTTTTAACCGTTGCAAAAAAGAGGATTTGGTGGGTGGAACTCCGGAAGAAAACGCAAAAATCACAACGGACATACTATCCGGCATTCGTGGCCCAAAATTTGATACTGTTCTGCTAAACGCCGCCGCCGCCATTCACATAGCAAAGCCAGAACTCTCAATTCAAGATGCAGTTAAAATTGCAATGGAAACCATAGATAGCGGAAAGGCACTCGCCCAGCTCAAAGAGTTTGTAAGGTTGACTAATGAACAAACTTGATGCAATAACCGCCAGCACAGCAAAGCGTGTTGCTAGTGCTAAAGAAAGCAATTTCCCTTTTGAACGGGCATTGAAAAAAGAGGGCATTTCCTTTATTTGCGAAGTAAAAAAAGCATCGCCGTCAAAAGGCGTGATTGTGGAAGACTTTCCGTATTTGCAAATAGCAAAGGAATACCAGGCGGCAGGGGCTTCTGCCGTTTCTGTTTTAACCGAGCCGGAATTTTTCAAAGGCCAAAACGAGTATTTGCAGAGCATTGCAAAAGAGGTTAAAATTCCCGTGCTGCGCAAAGATTTTGTTATAGATGAATATCAAATTTACGAAGCAAAATTTTTAGGTGCCTCTGCTGTTTTGCTTATATGCGCAATTCTGGAAAACAAAAAATTAAAAGATTATATTGAACTTGCCAACTCAATAGGGCTTTCTACCCTTGTAGAAACCCACAATGAAACAGAAGTTGAAAATGCCTTAAACGCAGGGGCAAAAATTATAGGCATAAATAACCGCGACTTAAAAACCTTCAATGTGGATTTGCAAACCACAAAACAGCTTTGCAAACTAATTCCGGGTGATGTAATTAAGGTAAGCGAGAGCGGAATAAAAACCCCGCAGGATATGCAATTCTTAAAGGAATGCGGCGTGGATGCGGTTTTGATAGGGGAGTCTTTTATGCTTGCACCGGATAAGCGGCGGTACATGGAGATGTTATCCTCTGCACCGGGTTGAACTTTTCGTTCCCAAATAAATGCCTGTTTCGCCATTCCAAAATCAATGCATCTTGTTCTTCTTTTGGCAAGCAAAATTTTTCCCTGCCTTGGCTTTGCATATATAAATCCAAATACGTTAGCAATACGCCTGCCGCTACAGAAACATTCAAACTTTCTGTTAATCCGTATTGCGGCAAAATAAAATGCTCATCTGCTTGTTCAAGGGTGTATGGGTGGTTGCCACGAGATTCTGCACCCAGATAAAAAGCCGTAGGTTTGGATAGGTCTAGTTCCGGCAGGGGTTTGCTAGCATGGGTACTTGCAACAGCTATTTTATAGCCATGTTTTTTTAGCTCGTTCAAAGCTGTTATTCTTTTATCATAAACAAAGGCATTCAGCCATTTCAAAGAACCTTTCAAAATGGTTTTGTTCACATTATAAGCATTGTCTTCTTCTATGATATGCACATTTTGCAAGCCAAAAACCTCTGATGTGCGAATAACAGCAGATATATTGTGAGGGTCAAAAAAATCTTCCAAAACAAGGCAAAAATGTTTGGTACGCAGGGCCGCCGCTCTTTCAAAAAGCATAAGCCTCCGCTCCGTTAAGTCTGGAAATTTATTTTTCATAAAATAAGCTCCTTTGTTGATTTTGGGGGGAAATATAGAAAAAAATTAAAAAAAACGTCAACAACTGTTGCAAAATGAGGGTTTTTGGAACTTTTTGCCTCTGAAACGCGTCTAAGTATATATGAGGAAAAAATTATTCTTGAAAGTTTTGGTGGCTATGTTTTGGCTTTTGCCATGCCAAACGGCTTTTGCACTTCAAATAGAGGCACCTAAGGATATTGAAGAACATATTTTGGTATATTCAAAAGAGGCGGGAGCACAGGACGAAAATGCTATTTTGAGGGTAAATATCACAAAAAATAAACAATGTAATAACTATGTCTTAAAATTGATACACAAAAATAGCGGGAAAACCATCAAGGAAAGCGAAATTTGCTCCGCGAACTCGCCGAATATCGTGCTGCAAAACGCGGTTTTTGAAATCTTTGGGCATCCAGCAAAACATGAAGACTCCGGTTTGAGCGGAAATATAAAGACAATTTTATTCGGAGCCGGCTTTGCAACGGCTGGGATTATACTCTATTATTCAAAACCGCCAAAGCCGGTTTATGGATACGGCAAAATAAGCGAGGAAGAAAAATGACAACTTTGGTAGCATGGAAAGAAGGTATGGCTTTATCACAACAACACCTGCAGCAATCGGATAAATTTCTCTTAAAACATATAAAAAATGTTTCCGGTTTGCCCAAAGGAATGCACTTTGGTTTTAGCAGATTAGCGTTGGAAGAGGATTTGATAAAAGACGGGCAGTTTGCGTTTAGGGAATGCGAAATTGTTTTTCCAAGCGGAATTTCCTTTAGTGATTATGAAAATAAATCGGTAAAAATCGGAGCTAGAAATTTTGCTCAAATTTTTGACAAAAGTTTGAATTCTCTGAACGTATTTTTGGCATTGGATTTAAGTAAACCCGTTGAATTTTCAGAAAATGCAGCATCCCGTTTCAAGGTTGTATGGGAAAACTATTCGGATTTATACTCCGCAGAAGATACCGTGCAAATGCCAATTTCCTTTCCAATGCCAAAACTTGTTTTTGGCGATGAATCCTTGGATGGTAAGGAATTTTTGCAAGTAGCAAGAATTTTGAGAACATTGCAGGGTTCCTTTGAAGTGGACAAAAAATTTTACCCGCCTTTAATATGTATAAATGCTTATGAATATTTTTCGCAAAAACTGAGATTTTTTGATGCGCTTTTGCAAAGCAGGGTAGAAAACATCTCTCATTCAAAGGAATTTTTGCTAAGGGATTTAAAATCTTTAAGAGCGGTTCTAGGCTGTATGCAGGGCACAGAAGGAGTGCTGCCATTTCAAATTTTCTGCGAAATTGTAAGATTTTTGCAAGAACCTTTTAATTACATCCATGCGGAATTTGATAATAGTTTCAATAAAATTTTTGCCCGATTAAATGAATTTTTATTGCAAGAGAAGAAAACAAATCTTTTGCAAAAAAGGCTTTTAAGAGAAGGGCTAAATTCATTTTCTGCAAATATAACGGATTTGGAAATTCATTCTGCAGTTTCTGTTTGGCTTGCGGTGGAATCAAAACTCTCGCCAGAAGAAGCAGTTAAACTTATGCCTACGCAATTAAAAATAGCACCCAAGTCAAAATTATCCGGCATAGTAGTTAGCGCAACGCACGGCATAAATTGCATTCATAGCATAGTTCCAAAAACAATTCAAGAAATGCCGAGCACGTATTATTTCAAAATCCAAACGGATTCCCCGCTCTGGAAAAATTTATGCGAAGAAAAGGAAATGGGTATTTATGCTCCGACTGCTTTGCAAATAAATTCCATAGATATTTTAACGGCGAATTGAATATCCCTTTTTGCTAAATTCCATCATTATACTGCCATTTTCATGAGTTCCGTAATGCCTTATGCCAAGGCTATCCAGTCTTTCTAAAACTTCTTTGCTGGGATGCCTGTAAGAATTTCTTGACGCAACGGAAATTATTGCAGAACTCGGTGCGGCTCGTTCCAAGAATTCTCTTGTGCTGGAGGTTTTGCTGCCATGATGTCCGAGTTTGAGCACATCGCTTTTTATATCTAGCGGCAGCAATTCCCTTTCGCCATGCTTTTCCAAATCCCCTGTCAAAAGAAGGGTTTGCCCAAGCCCCTTAACCCTCAAAACTATGGAATTGTTATTCTGATTTTTTTCGCATATAGAGGAATCGGGATAAAGAACGGTTAAATTCCATTCGCTATTGGAAAGAAAGGATTTTTCTTTTAAATTTAACCCCTTATGCAAATTCTTTACTTCAATTCCTTTAATATTAGCGGTTTTCAGAACCATTTGCCATCCTTTATCTTCAATGCTCTGAGCACACGAAGTTGTCCAAAATTCCTTAACCGGAAATTCCCTTAAAATATCTGCCGCATTGCCGTAATGGTCGGAGTGAGGATGGGAAATTATCATTGCGTCTATTTTTGAAATTCCCTGAGTGCGAAAATAAGGGATGATTTTATCACGTGCCATGCTCCGTTTTTTCAAAGGCGGACCTGCATCTATTAAATAAAAATGCCCGGCAGGGCTTTTTAGCAAAATGCTATCTCCCTGCCCAACATCCAAAAATACCGCATTCCAACTCGGAAATAAATTCTTCTTAATCTCCGCTCCAACAAAAAAACAGGAACAGAATAGCAAACAAAAAATAGCAATCCTACGCCCCCAAGGATTATTGCCTTTTACAAATGGCAACAGAGATATTAAAATTGAAACCGCAAACAAGCATGGCAAAGGCCACGGTCCAATGGTGGTAGAAGCGTATGGATTTTCTGCCAAAAAACTTGTGATTGCAGAACTAGCCCGCAAAAGCAAGGTTGCAGAATCCGCAAAAATTTGGCAAATAAAAGGATTGATGCCAGCAAGCGACAATACCCCCGCCTGCATACCCAAACCAACTAGCGGAACAACCACCAAATTTCCAAGCCACGATATTGGCGAAAATGTTTGGAAATGAAAAACCAGCAAAGGCAAAGTGCTTAAAGTTGCGCAGAGCGTGATAAAACTGGATTCCACAAAAAAGGAGGAACTTGGCAATTTAAACCTTTGCCCAAGCAAAATGCCCAGCGTTGCCGCTGCAGAAAGCTGAAAACCTGCGTTGAAAGCTTGTTCCGGCGCAAAGAGCAAAATAAAAATCAATGCAACCCCAAGCGCATTTATGGAACTCGCCGTTTTTTGAAAAATATTGCCGCTTTCCATAACGCAAAACATGAGCACCGCCCGCCACACCGCAGAAGAACCGCCTGTGAGTGGTGCATAAATGCACAAAAGAATTATGGATAAAATCTGCGATATTTTTCTAGGCAATCTCAAAGCCCTTAAAAATAGAGTGAGCATCCCGGCAAGCATTACAACATGAAAACCGGAAATGCTCAGAACATGCACCAAGCCGGTTTTTCTAAAATCATTTTGCAATGTTTCGGAAATACCGGAACGGTCTCCTGCCAAAAGCCCCATAAGCAAAGCGGTTTCTGGTTTAGGATAAAATTTTGAAAATCTCCGTTCCAATTTTTGCTTTGCCAAAAAAGAAATTTTTTGAAAAGTCCATTTACTGCTCAAAATTTGAATGCTATCTAAACTGCCGCTTGCGCTAAGACCCTCCGAACGCATCCATTTTGGCGAATCAAAGGCCCCCGGAACGGTTGGCGGCAGAACAGGGAACCATTTGGCTTTCCAAAAAATACTATCGCCGGGGAATGCAGTTGTGCATACCTTGTTGCTACAAGTTAATCTGGTTTTTCCAAAATTCGTTTGCAGAATAACGGCAAAACCGTTTGGTCTGTTTAGAATTTCTTCTATGTAGCCAATCCCGCTTTGAGGTGGATTTTCTGCAAAACTAAAATTTTCCTTTTGCAAAAAATAAGAAGTTAAAACCACTGCGCAAACTATAAGCGAAACATTACGCAAAATTGGGCTTATGGCGTAAATCCAAAAAGCCAGCAAAAAAGCAATTTGCCATTGCGCAGTTGCACCAAGAGCCAAGAGGACGCTCACTGCCCCCACAAATGCAGGGTAACGGTTTAAGCCCTCAAAAAACTCTTTAAAATTTTTCAAAGTATTTCCTTAACTCGCTTTGCTACTTCCGCAATCGGCACCATTTCCATTTCCTTGCTGCCGCGAAGTTTCCATTCAATCTTATTTTCTGCGAGTCCCTTTTTGCCAATGGCTATGCGAATAGGAATTCCCCACAAGTCGCCGTCTTTGAATTTAACGCCGGGGCGTTCGTCCCTGTCGTCAACCAAGACTTCTGCGCCTTGCTCTGTAAGTTCCTTTTCCAGTTGTTCGGATACTTGCAAAATTTCATTGTCTTTTGCTATAGGCACTATCAAAACATGAAAAGGTGCTATGGATATGGGCCATACGGGGCCAAAATCGTCGTGGCTGTTTTCAATTACGCTTGCCATTAAACGGCCAACGCCTATTCCGTAGCAACCCATTATGGCAGGCTTAACTTCGCCGTTTGCATCCGTAAAAACGCAGCCCATATTTTCGCTGAATTTTGTGCCCAATTTGAATATATTGCCAAGTTCAATGCCGCGAGTTTCTGTGAGTGGGTTTCCACATTTGGCACAAATGCAATTTTCAGCTGCTTCTGCAATATCTGCGGTTTCAAAATTTGCAAAGTCTCGCTTTGGGGTGCAGTGCTTTAGGTGGTAGCCTTCTTCGTTTGCACCAACAATTAAATCTGCGCTTTCGGCGGCTCCTATGTCCACTATAATTCTGCAATTTTTTGCATTTATGGGGCTTGCATAACCGGGTTCCATTCCGCTTGCCCTTATCAATTCCTCGGATGCAGGGATTAAAACCTTGCTCTTTAAATAGTTTCTCAATTTTGTTTCGCTTACTTCCAAATTTCCCTGAACTACAACGGTGGCCAGCTTGCCGTCAACATCAAAAAATACGCATTTGCCGGAATTTTCTGGGTTTGCGTTTAAAAACTCACAAACTTCTTCTATGGTTTTTTTGTTTGGTGTTGCGATTTTTTCCAAATCGTGGGGGCAGGGGCAGACGATTTGCCGTTTGAATTCGGCGATTTCTCGGTTTGCTTGGTAACCGCAATGTTTGCAGATGATTAAATAATCTTCGCCGTTTGGCGTGCTTAACATGAATTCGTGGGCTAGTTTTCCACCCATAATTCCTGTGTCGGATTGCACTATTACGGGGTCAATTCCAACTTTGCGAAAAATGTTTTGGTATGCTTTGTATTCAAGTTCGTAATATTTGTCCAAATCTTCTGCTGTGGCGTGGAAGCTGTAGGCGTCTTTCATTTCAAATTCACGCACTCTTATTAAGCCGCCTCGTGCCCGAGCTTCGTCTCTGTACTTTGTTTTGAATTGGTAGAGCATAAAGGGCAGTTGCTTGTAGCTGGAAAGCACGTAGCGTGCCATGTCGGTGATAGCTTCTTCGTGGGTCATGGCGAGCACCATATTGTGGTCATTGCGGTCTTTGAACCTCAAAAGCTCATCGCCTATTGCTTGGTAACGTCCTGCCTCGCTCCAAAGCTCGGCGGTTTGCACCACAGGTAGGTCTGCTTCTAGGCCGCCAATGGCATTCATTTCTTCCCTGATTATATTTTCAATTTTGCGTATAACCCTTAGCCCCAAAGGTAAAATACTGTATATGCCTGTGGACAAGGGTTTTATATAACCGCCACGCATTAAAAATATGTGGCTGGGAAGCTGTGCATCGCTTGGTATTTCTCTAAGTGTTGTATAAAAGAAATTTGAGAGTTTCATTTTTCTTCGCTAACCACCACAGACAATTTATTCTGTTTGAATTTATTCATGGCTATGGTGGTGGGTTTCTCTTCCAGTTGTATAAAGCCCTGATGTGCCTGGTTGTTTATAAACCTGGATTCCTTAGACATCATAACCACAGCCTTAAAAGCCGAGCCATCGCATTTTTTGCTGGCATAAATATCATCTGGATAAACTTTCTGGTCTAGCATAGCATACCTCGTTTGTGGTGAAGGGGGTAATATAGAAAAAATCTCTTATCATAAAATATTTTCAAATTCTTTTTTTGGTATGGAACAGAAAACCTCTACTATTTCGGCGTCAAGCTGGGTTCCGGCTATTTCTTTGATAATTCGCACGGCATCTTCGTAGCTTTTTTTAGGTCTGTAAATCCTGTCTGTGCAAAGTGCAGAGAAAGTGTCTGCTATGGCAATGATTTTTGATTCCAGCGGTATTTTATTTGCTTCTATTTTGAAATAGCCGTTTCCGTCAATACGTTCGTGGTGGCAGTAAACAATCTCTCCAACAGACTGGTAACTTGTTGATTCAAGGATTTTTTTCCCTAGTATAGGATGTTGCTCTATCAAATGCTGTTCTTCTGGTGTAAGCTTGCCGGGTTTGTTGAGAACACTGTCTGGAATTCCGATTTTTCCAATATCATGCAAAATGGCAGCGTCCATCAATTTTGCCATGTTAATTTTACTTTTTGTTGTTTCTGGCAGGTATTTATATATTAGCTTGGTAACATTTGCTACGTGAACCGAATGCCCCCGCGTATATTGGTCTTTTGCTTCTACTGCATTTATAAGGGCTTTGATTATCTCAGAGGTTTTTTTGGAAATAGTAGTGGACATACGTTTGAGCATCATAATCATAGTATAAACGAAAATTGCGCCAAAAACAAAAACAAACGCTATGATAATATTTGCCATAGAAACCGTATCTGCAATAATGAAAATAACATCAACCGCTATGTAGGCTACAAAGAAAAATGACATAAGAAACATACATGCAGTGTAAATCCAATCTGCAAATATTCCTTGCTCGTTGGCTTGTACTTTAAAACTTGCAAGGGACTTAAGATATGTTATTATGCTGTACAGCATAATGCATCCACCTGCTGTAACCAGCGATACGCATATATACTTTAGCAATGTACCTTCCATCTTTGCATAAATATAGTAAACACCTTGCATAGCGAAAAGGAAATTTTGTATCTTCCTTGCATGAGCTTTGGAATTCCAAATTTTATAGGTGACCTAGTACGAGAATATTCGCCTTTGCCGGAACTTGCATTGATTGTGAATGTGCTTTTAGCGGTGATTGCCGTTTTAGCCGTGGGTATAGGCTCTGCTCCAATTTTAATTTACATGGAACGCAAAGTATGTGCTCACGTTCAGTGCAGGCTTGGACCCATGAGGCTTGGCTGGCATGGAATTTTGCAAACCATTGCAGATGTAACAAAGCTCCTTTTCAAAGAGGTTTATTCGCCAAAGGGCGTGGACTCAATGATTTATTACATGGCACCGATGATTTCCTTAACCGCGCCGTTTTTTACGCTTGCCTTAATTCCATTTGGTGAGCAGTGGCAGGTTATAAATTTGAGTTTTGCCGTGCCTGCCATAATAGCTATAAACGGGCTTGGGCTTTTTGCAATTCTTTTGGGCGGTTGGGCTTCCAATAACAAATATTCGCTTTTGAGCGCACTGAGAAGCGGCGCGCAAATGATTAGCTACGAAGTTTCATTTGCACTCGTTTTGCTGTTTGTAGTTATGATTTCTGGCAGTGCATCCTTGAACGAAATTGTTGTTGCGCAGCATGGCACTATTTTAGATTGGTGGATTTTCAAATTGCCCGTTTTGGGCTTTGTGGGTTTTTTGATGTTTATGTGCGTTAGCACAGCAGAACTCAACCGCGCCCCTTTTGATATTGCAGAAGCTGAGCAGGAATTAACCGCTGGTTTTCACACCGAATATACGGGAACTGCTTTTGCCATGTTCTATTTAACCGAATACATAAATATAATAGGAGCTTCTGCTCTAGGTGCAATTTTCTTTTTGGGCGGTTGGCAAGCACCTTTAATAGGCATTGAAAGCGTGGATAAAATTCTTTTGGCTGTTCCTGATTTGGTTTGGATGTTTGCCAAAATTTATTTTTTGATTTGGTTATATATGATGTTTCGCTGGACATGGCTAAGGCCAAGGATTGACCAGCTTATGAGTTTTGAGTGGAAATTTTTATTGCCTTTGAATTTGGTTTTGCTTGGGCTTGGGGCTGTATTTACAGCTATGGGTTGGGTTTTATGATGACTGTTTCAAAATATTTTACCGCCGCCGTAACCGGCCCCATCAGTTTGTTAAAGGGATTGTCTGTTACGCTTAAATACTTTTTCAATCCCAAAAAAATAGTGACAGAGCAATATCCGGAAAACAGAGCAACGCTCAAAATGCATGAACGTTTTAGAGGGCGAGTGCAACTCATTCACGATGAGCATGGCCGGCACACTTGCTCCGCTTGCGGAATATGCGAAAGGGCCTGCCCCAATTCTTCTATAAATGTACTTGTAACAAAAAACATAGCCGGCAAAAGGGTTTTGGGCAAATATCTTTACCGCTTAGATACCTGCACCCAATGCGGATTTTGCGTGGAAAGCTGCCCCTTTGGCTGCCTTGGAATGACGCACGATTTTGAAATGTCTTCTACAGACAGGCAAACTTTAAATATGGTTTTGAATAAATCAGAAGGGCCGGGATAGTTAATAATCCAGCCCGGCTTTTTCAAAAGCCTTTTGTAAATCATCTTCGCTAAACGGTTTGAAAAGCAGAGCTGCAGCTCCAAGGTGAAGAATTCTGGTTTGGGCATCTGGAACGAGTTTTGGGCATATCAAAATTACTTTGCATTTTGCTCCTAACTCAGGGTTCTTTTCTAGTTCGGATAGGAATTGAAGCCCGTTTATGTCTGGAGTTTCCAAATCATATAGTACAAGAGACATTTTTTTTGAATCGTTTACTTTTGCTAAAAGGGCGTTTCCCTTATCGGTGATGAATACGTTATTTATGCTTCTCTTTTGCAGCCATTGCGGGAAAAGTTTTTTGGATGGAAAATCTTGAAGAACACCGTAATAATCAAAAACAAATTTTCCCTTCAAGCGTTTTAGTTCGCTCATGAGAACTTTCATATCGCTCAGTGTGCTAATTTTTTCCAGTATCGCCATAAACCTTTGCTCCTTTCATTACTGCCATTTTTTGGTATTCGTTGTTTTCTGTTACCACAAGAGGACCTTTTATAGGCGAAGTTGCGGTATAGCGGGAATATGGTGAGGCAACTATAACATCGGCTTCCAAAAAGCCCAATATCTTGACTTTTGCCGTTTTATTTTCAAGAACCATAGAATCGTATTTTGCTACGTTGTTATCAAATGTTTGGCGCTTTTGCATTAGAATAGGCAAGGTTGCCATATCTTCTAAAAGTTTTTTTATATCAGCTTCGTTTAAGAATTCCAATTTGAGCCAAGCCTTGTATCTTTCAAAAATTGCATTCGCATCTGTTAAAACCGAATTTGCTAATGCCTTTGCTTTTTCTTGGCGGTAATGTGTGCGTATGTTTATAACTGTTTTAACTCCTGTTTCTGAACCCAAAGTCCCGCCGCAATCAACTCCTTTGAATGCGGTTGCAACTCCTCCTATAAGGGAACCCCCCAAGCGAAGCTCTCCAAGACAGTTTAGGGTTGAGTGTAAAATATCTTTTGTGACTACAATGTCTCCTTCTGCAACAACGGTGGCAGCATTGATAAATGTAGCCGCAACAAAGGAGCCTGCGGTGATATCTGTTCTATCTTTGCCTTGGATTCCACCAGCGCATTTTACATAGCCCTTTGCCTTTACCTTTGCCCCTGATATAAGCCCGTTTACCACAACGTTTTCTTCTGCTATAACTTCAAAGCCGTCTGTAATACTGCCATGTATAATTACTGTTCCGGGAAAATTTATGTTACCTGTTGATAAGTCCACATCTCCCGGCAATATATAATTGCGGCGAACCACAATAACATCGTCTTGAACGCTTGGGGTCCCGGCTGCGGTAACAATAACTTGACCGTCTTTTTCTTCCAGGCCCTCACCTATAAAATATCTCGCTTTTGTGCCGGGTTTAGCCGCTATGGGAAAACCCCTTACATCCTCGCCAGGTTCACCATCCGTTGGTGGAACTATAATAGCCAAAATATCGCCTTCTTTGACAAGGGTAACCTGCATTGAGTTTTTATAATCAATGCTTTTGTTCTCGTCTTTTGGGTCTGCTATAAACTGCGGTTTGGCACTCATGTCAAATTTATATTCAATATATCCGTCTTTGCCTTCTTTGGGCTTTGTACCCCTGGCTATGGTAACTTCTCGCGGATCAACTTCCAAAAATTGTTGCTTGATAAGTGCTTCATCTATTGGAACTTTTACGCTTTCTCTTACGCACGCATCAATTACTTCTTCGTATGTTACCAAGCCACCTGCTTTGACTCCGATTAGCGGATACATTTTGACTTCCATTATATCTTTGGTAATTGCAACTTTAAAACGGTTTACTCTTTCGGCGTTTAAAGCCTCGATTTGTTCCTCACTTAATTCTTCTTCGATCATCGTAATAGAAAATACAATTTGAAAACCAGTGGTTAACGATTTAGCCGTTAACCACTAGCTTTTGTGGGTTAAGGGTTAAACATTTTCCTCCGCATCATCCTCTATGGCAGGCTTTGCGACTACATTTCTGCGGCCGTGAGCTATTTTGGAGCGGTCAAACTCCATTCCTGCGCCTTCAGGTTCGTCGTTAGCGGCGTAGTTCACGGGAGCAGGGGCTTGCGGTGCAAGGTCTGCTACTGTGCTTTCTGCGTTAAAACGAGGCGGCAATGGGCGGCGGCCTTCTGGTGCAGGGTCTGCAGCCACAGGGCGGGGAGGGACCGGAGCTGGAGCCTGGGGTGCAGGAACCTCATTTGAAAATACAGCCGGAGCTTTAGCCGCTGGCCTGCGAACAGGCGGTGCCGGGCGGTTTTGCTGGTTGTTTTTTGGGCGATTTTGCGCCAATAACTGGTTGCCTGCCCTGCCGGATTTGTCTTCCCGAGGTTTGCCGAAATTTTCCGGTGGTTTTGGAATATCCACGGATTTTCTCTTAAAATCCGTATTGAATTTTTTTACCACAGGTGTGCGAAGATCTTTGCGCAAGCCATTTAAGCGAGCGAGCGCGAGCGTTACGAGCCCCAAATTGAGCAGCGTTAGAACTAGAGTTGAAATAGAAACTATTTGTGCAGTATCCATTGGTCTTTCCTTTCTTTTTAAGGTTGTTGCGAGTAGCATTTTTTCACTCCTTTTTAACATCGGAAGCTGATTTCTTTATAAGGATCCCCACTTCCTTTAGTTCCTTTTCCGATTTGCTAATCATATCTTCTATGCCAACTATCTGCCTTTCTAACAAGTTTATACGGCTAAGAAGCGACAGTATAAATGTCAGCAAAAGAAATATAGATATGCCTAATACGGCGGTTACAAATGCCACGGTAACAGTAATATAGAAATTTCTTAACAACTTTTCTCACTTTTTTCATTTTTCCCCTTGCCAACACCTTGGAATTTTTCTACATTTGTGCTTGATATGATTTTAAACAACAAAATTTCATCCTTTAAGCACCTGTTCTGCGTGAACGGTTCGTGCTTGTGCTGTTGTTGTAATCTCTAAAAATCCGCAAATTTCCTTTATTCAAAGGTGTACTCTGCACCATAACAAGAGGCAAACCATTAACAGAATGAGGCTATAGTGGCAATTGACAAAAGCAAATATGAAGTACGAAGCGCACGCAACGCTTTTCGGTTGATTTTGCGGGAATTGGGGTATTTTTTCAAAGGCGCGGCCTTGAATATATTTTCTCCGGAGTTCTTAGTGGTGTTTATCCCTTTGCTTGGGCTTTGGGAAGCATTGCCGCGCCTGGATGTAGTGCCACGTACACTGGTGCCGCCGCCTAGCGACGTGGCTGTGGCTTTTTGGGAAATGCTCACCCAGCGTCATTTTTTGAGAGATGTTGGAAGCAGTATGTTCAAATTCTTTATGGGATTGGGAATTGCTACCATAGCCGCCATTCCAATAGGGGTGCTTATGGGCTGGAATATCGCTGTTAGGAAACGCACCTTGCCACTATTCCAGCTTTTATCTCCAATACCGCCGCCCGCATGGGTTCCCATCACGATAATCCTATTTGGAATAGGCCTGCCTATGCAAACATTTTTGATTTTTTTAGGGGCTTTTTACCCGATTTTGTTCAATACCTACCAAGCAGTCAAAGACACAGACCCTCGATACTTGTCTAGTGCACGGGTGTTTGGGGCAAGCGAGCTTACGCTTATTTTGCATGTATATTTTTGGCATGCCATAGGAGCTATTATCATGAGCGTAAAAACAGGCGTGGCTATGGGGCTTGTGATGCTTGTTATTGCAGAAATGTACGGCGGGCGAACAGGCATTGGCTATGTGCTTAACGAAGCAAAAGATTATTTCCAAATTTCAAGAATGGTGGTGTGCATGGTAACGCTTGGAGTAATTGGCTGGTTTTTGATTGAGGTGCTTAAATTTGTTGAATTGAAACTCGCCGTTTGGAAAGGAGTACGCTAAATGATTGAAGCTCGCAATGTAAGCAAATTCTTTTCCGTTGTAAACGAAGACCGCACCGCAGACGGCATTACCGCTGTGCTTTCGGTATCGCTAACCGTAGAAGACGGCAAAATCCTAAGCCTTTTAGGTCCATCCGGATGCGGAAAATCCACTTTTTTAGAAATTTTGGGCGGTTTACAGGCTCCCACCGAAGGTAGCGTTTATATTGATGGCGTGCAGGTATTGGAACCTCTGCCGTCCACTCGCAAAGAGATGGACGATTACCGCCGCAAATATAAATTCCTATCGCCTTTGGCAAACAGCATGTTCAAAAACCGCCCAAAACACGATATTGCCATGATCTTCCAGGATTACGCTGTGTTTCCGTGGATGACCGTGCTTCAAAATGTTGTGTTTGCGTTGAGACTTCGCGGCATTCCGCGGCGGGAACGCGAAGACAAGGCTATGATATACTTGAAAAAAACAGGACTTGCCGAATCTCTGAGCAAATATCCGGCACAGCTTTCCGGTGGAATGCGGCAAAGGCTGGCCCTTGCCCGTGCGCTGGCGGTAGATCCCCGCATTATCCTTATGGACGAGCCTTTTGCCGCTGTGGATATGCTCACCCGTGAACGCTTGCAAGACGACCTTTTGCGTTTGTGGAACGAAACGGGCATTACCATTATATTGGTAACCCATGACGTGAATGAGGCATTGTATCTCTCGGATGAAATCATAGTATTTTCGTCTAATCCGGGTTCTATACGCAATCGCTTTACTATTGATGCGCCGCGCCCGCGCAGGCGCAGCGACCCGGATCTTTTGTTGCTTGGGCAACGCATAGAATCGCTTTTCAAATATGACATTAACCATGAAAGTGAGTACTCAATATGACTGCATTTCGTTCAAAGGTGTATGACAACATCACCGAAGTAATAGGGGCAACGCCGCTTGTGCGTTTGCCAAAAATCAGCACAGACCTTCCGGGAGTGTTGTTTGGCAAGCTGGAATATTTTAACCCTGCAGGCAGCGTAAAGTGCCGCATAGGTGCGGCTATGCTTGCGGCGGCACGGCAGGATGGCAAACTTAAACCCGGCGGCGTGGTTATAGAGCCAACCAGTGGCAATACAGGCATTGGGCTTGCCTTTGCCTGCGCTGCTCAAGGGTATAAGCTAATACTCACCATGCCAGAAACCATGTCTCTGGAAAGACGCAAGCTGGCACGGATGCTTGGCGCAAGCCTTGTGTTAACCCCCGGCAATGAGGGCATGGTAGGTGCTATAAAAAAAGCAAAAGAACTCAGATCGCAAATAGCAGACAGTTTTATGCCCTTGCAATTTGAAAACCCTGCTAATCCGCAAATTCACCGTGAAACCACAGCAGAAGAAATCTGGCAAGACACAGACAGAGCGGTGGATATTTTTGTAGCCGGCGTGGGCACGGGCGGCACTATTACCGGCGTGGGCGAGGTGCTTAAAGAACGCAAGCCAACCGTGAAAATAGTTGCGGTAGAGCCGGATGCCTCCCCGGTGCTTTCCGGTGGCAGAGCAGGCCCGCATCGCATACAGGGCATTGGCGCAGGTTTTGTTCCAAAAATCCTAAACCGTTCCATAATTGACGAAGTAATCCGCGTAACCAACGAGGATGCGTTTGACACAGCAAAAAGATTGGGCCGCGAAGAAGGCGTGCTTGCGGGCATATCCTCTGGGGCAGCGGTGTGGGCAGCATTGCAACTCGCATCCAAAGCGGAAAACGCCGGCAAAGTGATAGTAGCTATGCTACCAGACTCGGGAGAGAGGTATCTTTCTACACAGCTTTCTAATTAAATACCCCCACCAAGGGTCGAACTTGGGTAACAGGTTTAGGAAACCTGTGCTCTATCCAGTTGAGCTATAGGGGCAGATACCGCTAATATAGTCATTTTGCCGTGGTCTTTGACTTTGCTGCGGTTTTTGAGAATTTTTCCGAAGATTTTTGAACAGCAGGGTTGCTCCTTGCCTCCTTAATCATTTTTTTTTGCTTTTCTTCGCTATCTCGCTTAACGCTCGCTAATTTTTTACCTAACAAATCACCAAGAGTTGTGCCCTGAGATGCCGGTGTAGCAGGCTTTTTCTTACTTTTTGGCTTTTTTACCATCTTTACCTCTCTGGCTAAATTTTAGGGTTTTAATATAGAAATTTTAATACGGAAATTTTTTTTTCTAAATTCAAGCGAATGAGTAAGACAGCTCCGAATTTAGTTTGGTTAGACCTTGAAATGACAGGTTTGAATCCAGATACCTGCGTTATTTTAGAAATCGCGACCATAATAACAGATCCTCATTTGAAAATCCTGGCAGAAGGGCCGGCTCTTGCCATCAGGCAAGGCAGCGAAATTTTGAATACTATGGACAAATGGAACAGAAGCCACCATTCCAAAAGCGGTCTTATAGAAAGGGTTAAGGATTCTCCCTATAACCTGAAAACCGCCGAAGATATAACCCTCAATTTTATAAAAGGCTTTACGGAAAAAAGCAAAAACCCTGTTTGCGGAAATTCCATAAGCCAAGACCGTCGCTTTTTGCTCAAATATATGCCAAAGATCGAAGCATGGCTGAATTACAGGAACATAGATGTAAGCTCCGTAAAAGAACTCGCTTATAGATGGTATCCTAAACTGCCCAAATTCGAAAAAAGGGAAAATCATCGTGCCCTTGACGATATAAGAGAAAGCATTGATGAGCTTATGTATTATAAAAATAGGATTTTTGTGCCGGAACTTTGAAATGCAAATTGGCGTGGTAGTAACAGCCGGAGGCTTGGGAAAACGCATTGGCGGCGAAATTCCAAAACAATTAGTTAAGCTACAGGGTAAGGCTATGTGGCGGCACAGCGCAGAAACTTTTTTGAATAACAAGGAAATAAAATCACTTGTTTTAAGCGTCCCGGAAGATTGGCAAAGCTATTTTATTGAAGAAGCCAAGGATTTATCCCTTATCGTGGTAGTTGGCGGCAAAGAACGATGGCAATCGGTTAAAAACGGCATAGAGGCTTTGCCAAAAAATATAAGCCACGTGATGGTGCACGATGCCGCACGGCCTTTTGTTAGCGATGAGATAATAAATTCGGTTGCAAAGGTTCTTGAAAATGATTGCTGCATGGTTGCAAAACCGGTTTTTGATACGGTAAAAATAACGGAAAACGGCTTTGTAAAAAGCACCATAGACCGTGAGACGGTATGGCTTGCACAAACCCCGCAAGCCGCCCCTGTAGCCTTGCTAAAAGAGCTTTACAAAAAAATGGAAAATTTCCCGGATTTTTGCCCAACAGATGAAGCATCGATTTTTGAAAAATTTGGAATTCCTACAAGAATAGTTGAAGGAAATGCCCTAAACGATAAAATAACAACCAAAGAAGATATGGAGAAATTCTTATGATTGGAAGGCCCTTAATGCAAAAAGAAATTGACGAGCTTGTAGCCGCAGGGAACACTTGCAATAATTGGAACAATATAAGAGTTGCACAAGACTTCACAACAAAAAATATTGCCAAGTCAAAATTCACCGGCAAAATAAAACTGCACGGATTTTCCGGTAAAACCTGCACTTACAATGGAGTTGAATTTCAAACGGGAATTTTCAATTCATGGATAAATCAAAGCGTTATAGAAGATGCTTGCATTTATGATGTTAAACTTTTTTCAAACTCTGTTGCCTGCGATGATGCTTTAATCTTCAATGTAGGCTCAATTATTTGCGATAAAGAGATGTCTCACATAAATGTTGGAACAGAAATGGGGCATCGCATTTTGAAAAGGCAGTTCAGCGAAAACGAAAGAACCGTCATTGGCAGGGGGGCTAGAGTTTGCAATATAAGCTCGCTGGAAAATTCTCATTTGGGTGATTTTGTAAATATTGAAAACGGTGCATTGGTAAAAGACGCAATGCTTGAAAATAACTGTGTTATAACTGATAATGCCATTGTAAAGTCTTCTTTCATAGGTTCATTCTCGCACATTAGCGAGGCAGAAATTAGCAATTCCCTGATTGGCCCCCTTACTCAAATTCATCACCACTGCTTGCTTATTTCTGCATTGTGGGCAGAGGGCAGGGGCAATGTTGGCTATGGGGCAAATGTTGGAAGCAATCACACGGGCAGAATGCCAGACCAGGAGATTGCGCCCGGCCTGGGGCAATTTTTTGGGCTTGGGTGCAGCGTTAAATTCCCTGCGAATTTTATTGAGGCTCCTTTTACCATGATAGCAACAGGGGTTGTTTGTGAACCGCAAAGATTGAAATTTCCTTTTAGTTTAATAAAAAGCGGGGAGGCGCCCGGTTTAAACGAGATTGTGCCTGGTTGGGTTTATAGCAAGAATGCTTATGGAATTTTTAGGAGCATTTACAAATGGGATAAAAGAAGCGGCATAAAAGGCAACCTTGATTTGCTCTTTTCAAACTCCGTGCTATACTCCGTTGAATATGCCTGCAATACGTTAAAGGAATTTTTACTCAGCAAAAATACATTGCCTTTTGCAGTAAACGAAGAATATATCCCGGGACTTGGCAGCAATTACATAAAAACCGAAAATGTTGAAAAAATAATAGAAGCATACGGAACTTATGTTGAAGATTGCAATTTTTACAAAAAGAACAAAAAACTGAGTATAGCCGTAATTTCACGTATTGAAGAAAACTTAAAAAGAGACAACGAACGAGGGCAAAAAATCTTTGACGATTATATGGAATTTCATCCTAGGGATGAGGAATTTTTCAAGTGGCTTTCTGAATGAGTTCATTCTTCAAAATCCGCCCCACGGCTCGTATGCCAAATTCCTACTGTGCTTATCCCGCCGTAGATGATTTGACGGGTGGGCGTTTTCTATATTAGTTATAGATTTCCAATGGAGAAAATATGAGCGATTTATCAGAATGCGGAACTTCCCGAGGTAATGATTGGGCAGAGCAGTTTTTTACAGAAGCTGGGTATGAAAGATATCTCAGAAAAGAGGAATTTGTTCATAATTGCAGGATAAGACCGGATGAGCAAGATATTTTTGATTGGCTTTTTGAACGCAAAGATATTCTTAATATGGGTGCCGATGGAATGACAATGAAAGAAACTTTTGAGATGTTAAAATAATATGGCTTATTTTCCTCATGAATTTCCATTATTCACAAAATTGAGCAGTGATTTGCTAAAACAAAAAGCACATAAAATTGCAAATTGTTTAGGTGATATTCCTAGCACTTTGGGCATTTCCGGATTATTGGTTTCGGAAGATTGTATTGCCGAAATTATAGAACGGGTCGAAAAAAGAAGAATTTATTTCCATATTTTTCACAATGGCATGAAACTTGGCGAATTAAATGAATTTGCTCTTTATTGTTTTTGGATTTTGAAATTGACGCCGTTTAATAGTCAATCTATGCAGAACAATGAATTGAATGCGAAAATAGCATTGAAATTATTTTTAAATGCTATTCGCATTGTGGCAAACGAAAGAAAAACAAGAGCTAATTTAAAATCCGAAATTATCCAAGAGCTTTATTATTCTTTTAGATATAGAGATTTGAGCAAAGAAGCAATTATGAATTTAGCTGAGAGTTTGATTTATTAATTTGATGCTTTCCCATACCCCAAACCCAAGCATTAGCCATTACTTTCTACACAACATCATAAAAATCAATACTCCGTTGTGAACAGGGCAAACGCATCTAAATATTGGTGGTTTTCTCCAAATTTGAACCCCGATTTCATCGCAGATATGGGGCGTATTAAAATACGCCCCTACA
>LIUI01000068.1:26584-32020 GCA_001462235.1 Fibrobacteria bacterium GUT307 | reverse complement strand
CAAAAAAAATCTTCCAAAATAACGTTATGCCAAAAATACAACTGGCAAATAGGCGGTGAATTTTTAGCAAAGATAAATGCTTACTCCAATAAACTCCGCATTAGCCGCTTAGAAGAAGAAGATTTGCAAAAAGGCAGCCACACTATAAAAGCCGCGTACAATAACTTGGATAAAATAAAAGAGTTTAATGTAAGCGGCAATGTGTTATCAAAGCTCAAAAAAAATATAGTGGTGCTAAAGGCGATAGATTCGGGCTCTGAAAATGGAAAAATATGTTTGGATGATATTAGGAAATATAATTTGGATGCTTTAATTAGCATTAAAACCTCAAGGCATCAAATACAATTGCTATTCCCGGAAACTGTAAGCATAAAAGAGCAAGAAAAAATAATAAAATTGTTTAATAAAGAAATTAAAGAAAAACGAAATCTCTACCATTCTTTATTTATGACAAATTACAGAGATAATGATAGGAAAAGAATATCGTTTAACTTTGCATACAATTTGGTAAACTACTTGTATTTTACCAAATTAAAATGCTAACACCCAGATTATCCCTTAGGATTTGGGCCGTACCCATTGTCCCCGGAAGTTCCTTCCTGGATAAAAAATACCAATAAAATAATCGCTCCTATTAGAGGAATAAACGCTAAAAGGAGCGTCCATCCGCTGCGATTTGTATCGTGAATGCGCCTAATGCTCACGGCAATGCCCGGAAGTAGCAGCACAAGGGAAAAAATAAGGGAAACAATGCTAAAAATAGAAGAAATTTGACCTAATGCCCCAAGTATCGTGAAAACAATAAAATTCATGAGAGCAAAAGTCCAATATTCCTTGCGGCGAGCACGACCGGAAAATACATTCCATTTTTTTAACACGCCAATGTAGGATTCAATATACTGTTCCATAAAAACCTCCGTTTTTTGTTTTCCCAAATATAGAACTTTTTATGACAAATGTCAAGATAAAAAGATTGTTAAATTTTTATTTCTGACTGGTTACGGATTATTCAACACTTTTTTTAATTCTTTGCTCGGCTCAAACACGGGTTTTTTGCCGGCACCTACCTCTATAGGCTCCCCCGTGCGGGGATTACGTGCCTTGTAGCCGTTTCTCTGGCGAATTTTGAAACGCCCAAAACCGCGAATTTCAATATTATTCCCCTCAATTAAAGAACGTGCTACCGAATCTAAAAAGCATTCCACAACTTTTTTTGTCTCTACTTGCGGCAAACCCGTACGCGATGAAATTTCGCTCACCAAATCTCTTTTTGTAATATTGGAACCTTTCATTTTTGTTGCTCTCTAATCCTAATATATTCATTTGCCGCTATTCTATCAAAAGGGTCTATTTCCAAAATTTTCTCTAAGTAATCTATAGCCTGCGCTGTGTCTCCGAGTTGTATGTAAGCGGAGCTCAACTGCTGCATTACAGGAGTGCTCCTTGAAAATTTTTCCAAGGCTATATCCAAATGCCTAATAGCCCCTCTGTAATCTGCGTTCCCGTTTAATATAAGCCCAATGCGGTAATGCGCTCCTGCATTAAGAGAATCGTTTTCTACCGCTTTTAAGTATGCCCTAAAAGCATTGTGGGTTTTTTGCCTAACTTCCAGGCTGTGAGTGCTCTCATTAGCTATGCTTAAATAAAGTTCGCCAAGATTGAACCAAGTGTTGTAATCATAAGGGTTCATTTGCAGGGCTTTTTTGTAAAGAACTTCGGCTTTAGAATCTTGTTTTAAATAAAACTCCGCCATGCCAAGCCGTGCTATATAACGCGGTTCATTTGGGTTTGCTTTTGTTGCGTTTTCCAAATGTATTCTGGAATTTTGAAAGTCGCCTCTTTGCATTAAAAATCTGCCATACTGATAACTTGCATCCGGTGGCGGTTGTTTGCTTTTTAGCACAGACTTAAAAATTAACTCTGCGGCGGCGCGTTTGGTTGTGTCTGGGTGTTCGCCTATTACAGCTGCTTTTGCAACGGTGAGGTTTAGGTCTTTGCCGGTTGCTATGGCATGGTCTAAAAGTTCTATTGCACCGTTTGCATCACCGGAACGTAACATTGCATAAGCCAAGTCTATGGCAATTTTGCTGTTGGCAGAATCTTGTGACATTGCTTCTTGCAAAATCGGGACGGCTTCTTCCGGCTTGCCGGCTTCTAGCAAAATATGCCCCCACTCTGCAGTCAATTCTTTGCTTGCAAGCAGATAAGCTATTATTCTGGCTCCATGCCTGTAAGCCATTGTGTAATTATACTGGCTTGCGTTTTGCCTCATGAGCTGCAGATGCGCACGTTCGTCAAAATCCTCTTCAAAAGAAACTTCCGCTTTTGGAATTTTTTGCATGAGCAAAGGTTCTGCAAAATCTGGAACTTCCGGAGGTGGCGGCAAATCAAAGCTAAACACGGCAGACTCGTCAGGGGCTATTATATCTTTTATGTCTGAGTAAAAAAACACCACCAAACCGCTTATAACAAGCAAAACGAATAAGAGAATTCCTATTCTTTTTATAAACTGCCTTTCTTCCGGTGCGAGCCTTGAAAAAAATATGCCTAAGGGATTTGCCACAAAAAGGAATATAGTATATTTTCCATAATGCAAGAGCAAAAACAACAATTTATAGCGGGCTTAATATGCCCGGAGGTTTTAGCGGAAACCGCAGTGATTAAAAAATGCGGAATTTTGGAAATTCGCTATGACTTGTTCAAAGACGTTGCCAAATGGAACGAGCTTTCGCAAAAAATTTTTGAACTTAACCCCCAAGCTCTAAGGCTTGGCACAATTCGTTTGGAAAGCGATGGCGGAAAATGGGAAAATAACCGTGCCGGCGAGCGAAGCGAATTATTCAAACATATTTTGGATAACGGCAGGACTTTGGACTGGATAGACATGGAAAGAGGAACGGATTTCTCTGAGTTAAAAAAGCGCTCAAAAATAATATGCTCATGGCACTTATTTAATAGGATTCCAAGCGAACCGGAATTGAGCGAATTCGCTGAGGAATGCTTGGAATTGGGGGCTTGCGGCTGCAAGGTTGCAGCTATGGCATACGCTAAAAACGATGTGCAACCCCTATATGGCTTTGCTAAAAAATACGGAAAAAACTTTGAATTGTTCTCTGCCTTTGCAATGGGAGAACATGGCAAAGAGAGCCGGGTTCGCTCTTTGGAAGAAGGTGCAAATTTAACCTACGCTTCTATAGGCAATGCACTGGCTCCGGGGCAATTGAGCGTTGATTTTTTTCTACATTTACAGTGCAGATGGATTTGAGAGAAAAAGTGTCGTTGGTGCAGAAGGTTTCTGAATATTCTATTCGTTTTAGGCTTATAGAAATTCTTATATGGTTTTTGCTTTGCTTATTAGCGTTATTTAATATAGATGGCGTTTTGGTTTCCATACAGCCGCTTTCGGCACAAGTGGAAGAGGTTATAGTGGCTTTTACGCAATGCGACTTCCGTGCCTTAACCGGGAATTACTGGGTTGTTTTTGTAATTCTGGCATTATTCGTTTTTAGGTGGGGGTTTTTTGGGTTTAGGTGCGCCCTGCTTTGGTTTTTCTTTTTGCTCTTTAACTGCCTGCTGCTCATTGCCATTGGTGAGTACAAAGACATAATGCAAATCCTTTTGGCTTGCATATTCATAATAGCCACAACTTGTTTCTTTTTTATCCGCAGTTTGCTTGTAAAAACGGTATTGCCTCTTATTCTTTTGGCTTATTCCCTTTCCGTATGGTTATTATTTTTGGGGGTATCTAATTTAGCATGGTTTGGGCTTATTTCCCTGTTTTTTGCAGATACATTCCACTTTATTTTTGTAATTAGCCATCAAATTCGCAAAGATGCAAAGAACAAGAAAACTTTAGCTGGGGCTATAGTGAGCGGAGTTCGCAGAACCATTCCTGTGAGCTTGCTTTCTGTTATTTTGCTAATTATTTTAGACATTACCTTTTACTTTATGGAGCTACCAATACTAGCTTCCGAGCGTTTATGGCTTTCTCCGGCAATATATATATGCTACGCCTTATGGATGCCCTTTTTCACCGCCGCCGTTCTTTCATTTTGCCCTCTGGAGAACACATGCGAAACAATGCAAAAAAAATCAAAATAATCCGCAGCCCGCTTGCATTGCAAAAATTTTCACAAAAAATGCTCGCTCAGGGAAAGAGCATTGGCTTGGTTCCAACTATGGGTGCTTTGCACAAAGGCCATATTTCCCTTGTTAAAATGTCTGTAAAAAATAACGATATAACCATTGCGAGTATTTTTGTGAACCCAACGCAATTTGGAGCAAACGAAGATTTTGCAAAATATCCGCGCCGTTTGCTAACAGACGCAAAACTATGCAGCGAGGCAGGGGCAGATATTGTTTTTGCGCCGCAACCCAAAGACATGTATCCTTTGCCTTTGCAAACATTCATTCACAATCCTGCTTTAGAAACTCTTTATTGCGGCAAGTATCGCCCAACGCATTTTGCAGGCGTTTTGAGCGTGGTGGCAAAACTTTTCAACATAGCCCTGCCCAGCAGAGCATATTTTGGAGAAAAGGATTTTCAGCAACTCCATGTGATTCGCAAAATGGCTTTTGATTTGAATTTTCCCGTAAAAGTAATAGGTGCAAAAACAATAAGGGAAAAAAGCGGGCTTGCCATGTCTAGCCGCAACGAATATTTAAGCCCAAAAGAGCGAGCCGCCGCAAGTTCAATTTATGCGGGGCTTTTGGAGGCAAAAAAACGGTATGCGCAAGGCGAATTTTCCGTTGCAAAATTGAAAGGCATTATTAAAGAAAAAATAGAGCGTGCAGGTGGGAAAATTCAGTATGTTGAGATTGTGGATAAAAGAGACTTAATGCCCGTGGCAAGTGTTTCCCCAAAGTCAGTTATTTTGCTAGCCTGCCATTTTGGGAAAACTAGGTTAATAGATCACTTGTGTTTAATTTAGCATAATTTTTCTACCTTCCCCTCATGGCTAAAGTTTCTAACGCATTCAAAAAAGGCAAAGCCTTTATAGCTTTCTTGACTGCAGGCGATCCTGACTTAAAAACAACGGAAGAACTGGTTTTTGAAATGGAGCGTGCCGGTGCAGATATTGTGGAACTAGGTATTCCCTTTTCTGACCCTATTGCAGAAGGGCCGGTTATTCAAGAAGCAGACTTGCGAGCCTTGGCGAGTGGAACCACAACAAACAAAATTTTTGACATGGTAAAGCGTATTAGAGAAAAATCTCAAATTCCCTTGGTTTTCCTTACATATATAAATCCTGTTTTCAAATACGGCTATGATTCCTTTTTTGCAAAATGCAAAGAAGTTGGCGTTGATGGAATAATTATCCCGGATTTGCCCTTTGAAGAACAAGCGGAAGTCCACGAATTTTCCGGCAAACACGGCATAGACCTTGTGCCTCTGGTTGCACCCACCTCAGAAGATAGGATTAAAAAAATTGCGGC
>LIUI01000068.1:1113-26551 GCA_001462235.1 Fibrobacteria bacterium GUT307 | reverse complement strand
GGATTTGCCCTTTGAAGAACAAGCAGAAGTCCACGAATTTTCCGGCAAGCATGGCATAGACCTTGTGCCTTTGGTTGCACCCACCTCAGAAGACAGGATTAAAAAAATAGCCGCCGCCGCCGAGGGATATTTGTATGTGGTATCTTCGCTGGGGGTAACCGGAATACGCAGTGAAATTAAAACGGATTTGAAATCCATTATAGATGTTGCAAAAGAAACGGCAAAAGTTCCCATAGCGGTTGGCTTTGGAATAAACACGCCCGAACAAGCGGCGAAAATTTCCCGGATATCAGATGGGGTTATTGTTGGGAGTGCCATAGTCAAAATCATTGCAGAAAATGGTTGCAATTCCGCTAAGCCGGTTGGCGAGTATGTACGGAGGATGAAAGGGGCTATGTAAGGCATAGCTAACATTCTTCCCGCTACCGTTCTCCTGCATCAGAATATGTTTTTCTATTAAATCCTTTATGTCCCGAAGGGCGGTGTCGTGTGAGCATTTGGCAATTTTGGCCCATTTTGCCGTGGTCAATTTGCCTTTGAAGCCGTCCAGCAATTTGTTGAGCATCATTATTTGCCTGCCGTTGAGCTTGGTATTTTTATGCTTATCCCAAAACTCGGCTTTTTGCAAAACTAGGTTTGTTATTTTTTCTGTTTCCAATAAAGCGTTTTTCAGGCATTGCAAAAACCATTTAAGCCACTGCGTTATGTCGTTTTCCTTATGCTGGCATTCCTGCAAAACGGAATAATATTTTTTTCTCTCTTTCAAAATTTGCGCAGACATGCTGTAAAACCTTTGGGGCGAGGCGTCTGAGCGAGTTAGCATTAAATCGGTAATTGCACGGGCTATTCTTCCATTGCCATCGTCAAAGGGATGTATTATAACAAACCAAAAATGAGCTATAGCCGCTTTCAAAATAGCATCCATTTTAGCGTCGCTGTTGAACCACTCCAAAAACTTATCCATTTCTTTTTTAACAATTTGCGGCTTTGGAGCTTTGTAATGTATTTTTTCATTGCCTATAGCTCCCGAAACCACCTGCATTTCTTCAGTTCTATACATACCGGTTGCAATTTTATAAAGCCCGCTCCAGCCTGTTGGGAAAAGTGCCCCGTGCCAACTGAAAAGTCTGCTTTCGCTGAGCGGTAAATTCGCATTTTGCACAGCATCCATTGCCATATCAACAATGCCTTCCACATTCCTTGAACTTTTTGCATCGCTGAATTTTTCCAGCCCAAGCCTGCGAGCTATGGATGAGCGAACCTGTGCGTAATTCAATTTTTCCCCTTCTATTTCGGAAGACTTTATAACATCAAGCGTTAAAATGTTGAGAGAGGTTTCTACTTTCTGCGAAAATCCTAGTGTTTGCATTATTCCTAGAATTTTACCCTGCAAAAGCCGAACCTCACCCAAAAGCTCTTGAATTTCGCCTTCTTTCCAGGTAAAATTCGTCCAATTTTCAAATTGGTAAATGTATTTTTTCCGCATAAGCAGTAATATACAATTATTCTACGCATTTTTGCGTAGAATTATACTTAGGCGGCTTAGGTTCCCGCAAGCTGTGAACGGACATATATTCCCTTAAAGCGGCGTTCATTCTGGTTTGGTAACCTTTGCCAAAGGATCTAAACCATTCCAGAACATCGGCATCGTAATTTATTTTTATAGGTACCTTTACGGGGCGGTAAAGCGAGCGATTTAAAAGTTTGGCCGGCACAAAATGAGCCAGCCGTTCTGCCGACAGAGGCGGCATATCGGAAGTGTCTATTTCGCTGTCTTCCATGTTGGCTAAAGTTTTTAGCCTTTTTTCGTCTGCGGGCGAAAGCTCAGCATCATCAAAGCTCACCTTGTGTTTAGCAAGGTTTGCTTTGTTTTTATCTTCGTCCCATTCAAAAATAGGTATATTCATATACACCTATAAATATAGTAATTTTTACGCAGAGCTAGCAATGTTAGCTTGGGTAGCAGAGCAAAATTTAGATGCGTTTGCTCTGGCTTGGGTAGCTAGCTTATATGCTTTTCCGGTATATTTTTGTATATTAAGCTTAGTTCATTAAACTTAGTTTAACAAGGAGCATTTATGCAAAAGTACAACATTCATGAGGCAAAAACACGTCTTTCTTATTTAATAGATAATGCTGTGAAAGGCAATCCTTTTATTATAGCAAAAGCCGGCAAGCCTATGGTTAAGGTTATTCCCATCTCTTTCGAAGAAACCCAAAAGAAAAGAATTGGCTTTATGAAAGGCAAAATTTCTGTTCCGGCAGATTTCGATTCAATTGGCAAAAAAGAAATTGAAAATCTTTTTGGAGGAGCTTTATGAAACTGCTTTTAGATACGCATATATTGCTTTGGGCAGCAGCCGGCATACTGCCTAAAAAAGCAAACGAACTTATAAAAGACGAAGAAAATATGCTTTTGTTCAGTGCCGCAAGTATTTGGGAAATTGTAATCAAAAATGGGTTAAATCGTCCGGATTTTCAAGTGGATGCTTATATGTTGCACAACGGGCTTTTGAATAATGGCTATGTGGAAATCGCCATTGACAGCTACCATACATTGATGACTGAAAAACTGCCGAAAATACATAAAGACCCTTTTGACCGCATCCTTGTAACCCAAGCCCAAGCAGAAAAAGCAACAATTATAACAAGTGATAAAGTTTTTTCCGAATATCCTTGTTCTGCAATTTATATAAAACCGCCAAGGCAATCCTAAATAATTTATCAAACCAACTTCTTCAACGGCTTTATCGTTTTCAGCCCCCAGTCATAGTGGCTGGATGTTGCTGAAATTAAATATGCTCCTAGCGATGTTGTTCCTGTCCATTGGTATTTTTTCTTTGTGAATAATTCATCGTCTGTGTGCTTTTCAATCAAAGCTATTACTTCCTTATGGCTTTTTTTGAACATTGCAATTGCGTTTTTTAATTCCGTTCCTTTGTATTTTTCATATATTCGCTGATTTAATATAGGTAATGTTTGCCATGTGACATCCTCGGCCGGAATTGCCGGTTTTTGGCCGGACATTCCAACTTTATACCAAGTTTTCATCATTAAATGCCATTCGTGCAAATGGCATATTACATCGGAGATTGTTTTATCCCGCTCGTTTAACTCATTGTTTTTATAAACGCCGTTTTTAATTTTGGCGGGAAGAGCATCGATAAATTCTAATAATTTGTTGAAATTTATTTCTGCAAGTTCTAGAAGCTGCTGCTTGTTTGTAGGTCTGGGCATTTGTTTCTCCGGTTTGGTTTATTGGGGAAAGGTAGAAATTTCAAAATGAAGTTTGTTCTAAATTTGGCATTCCAACAGCATATAACGGATACACCCTAATTTCATTGTAAGAAGAAAAATTCTCAAGCGATGTTCTGATTCCGTATTCGGACTTTTTTTCGGCTATGAAAATACCGATGCTTTGCATTTTCCCGCTTGAGCCGGATTTAACCTCAACAGGAATTATTTTCTCGCCTCTTTGAATAACGTAATCAACTTCCGCATTGCTTTTAGGTTTTTCTCTGGACCAAAAATAGAGGTTTTCCTGCTCATAGCATGAAGCCGATTTTAAGAATTCCAAGCCTACATATTGTTCTGCAATAGCCCCTTTATTTACAAGCGAAATATCGTCTCCGAGCAAAACATCAGACAATTCCAAACCGAGCAAGCGTTGAAAAATACCGGTATCCAGCAGAATAAATTTTTGTTTCTTGAAATTCACATCGCCACCCAACGGAATACCATTAGACGATGAATGCACAACGGGGATTACCAGACCAGCTTTTTGCAAAAGCTCCAAACTTTCTTTTACTTGCCTGTAGTTCAATTGTTCAACGCCGGAATAATTAAATTTCCCGCCGCTTTGGCGAACCACAGCCTCAAAGGCAGCCTGAATATGCAAATTTGAAATTCGCTTTTTATATTTGGAAAAGTCGGATTTTAGTGAGATTATCAAATCGTTAAGTATTTTTTGGCATTCTAAAATATTCCCATTCTCAACATATTCTGCCACAACCGCTGGCATTCCGCCAATTATCAGAAATTTTTTAAGGTAATTCAGGCATTTTTCATGAAAGGATTCGAGCAAGGGCTTATCAGGCGTGGATTTGCAAACTTTTTCCCATAGCAATTTTTCACCGCAGGCATTCATAAATTCCGCAAAAGAAAGCGGATACATAAAGATGGAACGGATGCGCCCTACTCCGAATGATGGTAATTCTTCCAAAGCAAATTCCAAAAGAGAACCTGCGGCAATTAAGTGTAATTCGGGGTAGTCTTCATAAAAGAATCTGAGCGAGGAAATTGCATTAGGGCAATTTTGAATTTCATCAAAAAAGAGCAGTGTTTTATTCGGGATAATAGGTTTTTTGAATTGCACGGACAGGTTTTCGCAAATTTCCCGCACATCCAAATCCCCGTCAAACAAGGCATGTATTTTTTTGTTTTTCTCAAAATTGATTTCTATAAAATGTTCAAAACTCTCTGCTAATTTGGCAACGGAACGGGATTTGCCCACCTGCCTTGCACCCCTGAGCAAAAGAACCTTGTACTCCTTGCTTTGTTTCCAAAGCAGGAGTTCCCTGTCAATTTGCCTTTCCATATACCTATTTGCCATAAATTCAACCCGAAACTAAGCGTTTCATGCAGTAATTTCAAGGCAAATATAGAAATATTTTGCAGTAATTTCGGGGTAAGAATTTACTATATTTACCCCTATGCCATCCTCTAACTGCCCAAACCGAGAAACAAACAGAGGGCGTTGCTCTTGCCAAAGCAAGGACTGCAGCCGCAACGGTTTGTGTTGCGAATGCGTTGCATACCACAGACAGCAGGGCAATTTGCCAATGTGCTTGCGCCCTAAGCTCTAAATAGCCGTTAATCCCTCAAAAAATCCTTTTTATCCTCGCAAATGTAAAAAATCTGCTTAAATCGCTTTAATTTACCTAATTTTCCCCATTGACACGTAAAAAAGGGATATTATGAAAAAGTCTTGGTTCGCACTCGTTTTAATTATCGCGGCAATAGCAGGCTTATTTGCTTTATTGCATCACAATAAAACCAAAAAAATGGAAGAACTAGAAAAGCGTTCCAAGGCTACAATGGAAATTCCCGTTGTTGTTAACGAGGTAGGGCAGCAAACTCTTGCCCGCTCCATCAAAATAAATGGTGTTTTGCAGGCAAAAAAACAGGTTATTGTCCTTTCGGAAACTGCCGGGCAGGTAGAACGCCTTTACAGAGAAGTGGGGGACCAAGTTTGGATAGGTGCCCCGCTTGCCCTTGTGGACGCAACAATAGTTTCTACCCAACTGGAAACTGCACGTGCAAATTTGGAAAATTCAAAAAGGGACTTAGCCCGCTTTAGGAACCTTGCGCAAAGCGGCGCTGCTACCCAGCAAACCGTGGATCAGTTGACCCTTGCAGTTGAAGCGGCAAATGCCAATGTTGTAGCCCTGCAAAAACAGCTCTACAACACCACGATAAAAAGCCCGCAAAAAGGAGTTGTGGTTTCCAGAATGGTAGAAGTTGGCTCTGTAATCGGGGGTGGTTCGCCCACATTCAGGGTTGCAGACCTTTCGCAAATGATAATGAATGTAGGTTTAACAGAAAGGGAAATTGTGCAGGTTAGGCTCGGAATGCCGGCGAATATCCATGTAGATGCTCTTAACAAGAATTATTCGGCAATTATAAGCAATATCGGTATAGCAGCAGACATGAGCGGCAGGTATAACGTTGAGGTTTTGATTAAAGAAGACACTAAAAATAGCGAACTTCGCCCGGATTTGAGCACAACCGTTAGTTTTGACTTGCCGGCAAGGGAAAATACCATTGTAATTCCAAGAAATGCCCTTGTGAATGGAGTTAAAGACCCAAAAATTTACTTAGTAGAAGCAGTAAAAGACACAAATAAAGTAACTGCAAGAAAAATTGCCATCAGTTCCGTAGAAGGCACAAATGTAGTTGTGCATAGCGGTTTATCCGTAGGAGACCGTATAGTTGTAACCGGCCACCAGAATTTATATGAAGGTGCCGCTGTGAGGATTATACAATGAGTCTCTCAGAACTCTCAATAAAGCGCCCCACATTCGTTGTGGTGATATTCACGGTTTTGGCATTTTTGGGCGGAATTAGCTATAACAGTTTGCGCTATGAAATGATGCCGAACATAGATTTGCCTCTGTTCATAGTTGTAACCATTTATCCGGGAGCGGCTCCTTCGGAAGTTGAAAACTCCGTGAGCAAGGTGTTGGAAGGGACTTTTTCTTCTGTGCAGGGCGTGGATTACCTGCGAAGCATGTCTAGGGAAAATGCATCCATTGTAATAGTGATGCTAAAACAGGGCACAAATATAGATGTTGCCCTAAATGACGCTTCAAGGCTGGCAAACTCAGCAAAAACCGAATTGCCGGATGAAGTCTATGACCCGATGATAATCAAAATAAATATGAATGCAATGCCGGTAATGAACTTGGCTGTTAGAGCAGACAAAATCTCGGCAACCGATTTGTACGATCTTTTGAACTACCGCATAATGCCGGAGTTCTCCAGCATTTTGGGAGTTGGCGAAGTATCTATGCAAGCCGCTTCCCAACGCGAAATTCAGGTAAATGTGGACCCGGCAAAATTGCAGGCGCAAAATTTATCGCATTTGCAGGTTGTAAACACAGTTAAAACCAATAACATGAGTTTTCCCACAGGCAATATAACAACAGATAGTTTAACCAGTTCCATTCGGCTTTCGGCTAGGTACACCGATGTAGCAGATATAGGCAACACGGTAATCAAAAGAAACGCAGACGGCTCTTTGCTCAAGGTTTCTGACGTAGCAGAAGTGGTGGATGCAATTAAGGACGTTAACGGATTTTACCGCCTTGATGGGCAGCCTGCCGTTGGTATGTACATAACCAAGCAAGACGATGCAAATACGGTTGAAGTAGCAGATTTGGTAAAGGCGAAAGCAAAAGAATTGGAAAAACGTTACGAAGAACAAGGGCTTAAATTTGGAATAGCGATGGATGGTTCAATAATTATCCGCAATGCCGCAAATTCGGTTACCTTTGATTTGCTTTTGGCGGTGGTATTTGTAACCATACTTATGATTTTCTTTTTGCATTCTCTTCGCAATGGTATTATAGTTATGGTTGCGGTTCCGCTCTCTCTGATTACAACTTTCATAGGGCTTGCGGTAATGGATTTTACTTTGAACATAGTAACCCTGCTCGCTCTTTCTTTGATAATAGGAACTCTTGTTGATGATGCTATTGTGGTTTTGGAAAATATTTACCGCCACATGGAAATGGGAAAAAATGCTTTGAATGCATCCATAGACGGCATTAAAGAAATAGGGCTTTCTGTGGTTTCAATGACTCTAGTGCTTTTGGTTGTATTTTTGCCGGTTTCTGTTGCGCCCGGTATGCTTCGCCCCGTGCTTCAGGCATTTGCACTCACAATAGTTATCTCGGTTGCCATATCTTTGCTTGTTGCATTTACAGCGGTTCCCTTGATGACAAGCAGTTTTGGGAAACTTACAAAAATTGAAAATAAAGGTGTTTGGGGCGGTTTGATTCATGGATTTGAAGGTATAGTTGACTGGCTCCACGGAATAATTATGTCTGTTTTGCATTGGGCTTTGGACCATCGCATTACGGCTTTGATTTTGTCTATTTTGCTTTTTGTTATTTCCGTGGCTTTGGTGCCGCTGGGTTATATAGGCAGTGAAATGGTGGCAAACGGAGATAACGATGGAGTATCTGCTACCTTGGAATTTGTAAAGGATATTTCTGTTTTGCAAAACAACGAAATAACTCGGCAAATAGAGAATGATATTTTGCAAATGAAAGAAGTAACAAGTGTTTACGCAGGTGTTGGAGCAAATAGTTCTGCGTTTGGCAGCGGCGGTGCTTTTCAAACAAATATAGGCATAAAACTTGTGGATAAAAGCCTTCGCGCAAGAAGTTCGGAGAGTTTTGCCGCAGATTTGGAAAGATTCATAAACGGAAAATACGCCGGAGTCAAGGCCATTGTTAAAGCAGATGAAATGATGGGCGGCGGCGGTGGCAGCATGAATGCTCCCGTGCAAATAGTTCTGCAAAGCTCAGACAGAGAAACCATGCTTGCTTTTGCAAACACAATGCTTGACACCCTTTCAAAAATTAAAGGTATGCGTAGCATGAAGCTCAGTTCCGATATGGGTGCTCCGGAAGTGGTGGTTGATATAGACCGGGAAAAAATGGCCCGCCACGGTTTGGATTTGGGTTCTGTGGGTGGCACCTTGCAATATGCCTTTGCGGGAGACCAAACAGCAAAATTGCTCAAAGGCGATTATCAATACGACATCAACATAAGATTTGACGATTTTGACCGTCGCAACGCAGAAGACGTGGGTAACCTAACTATTTTGAGCCAGTTGGGTGCACCGGTTAAGCTAAAGCAGGTTGCAGACATAACCGAGGGCACGGGGCCTAATGTAATGGAGCGTTATGGGCGTATTCCTTCCATCACTTTCCAAGGCTACACAGAAGGGCGTTCAATAGGCGATATAGGCAAGGACTTGGAAGCAAAATTGCAGGAAAAATTAAAGGATTATCCCGATATAACCTATCAGGTAGAAGGCCAGCTTAAAAACCAAGCGGATGCTTTCAGTGCATTGTTCATAGCTCTCTTCACTTCCATATTCCTTGTTTACTTGGTTATGGTTGCGCTTTATGAGAGCTATCTGTATCCTTTTGTGGTGCTATTCTCCATTCCCTTCTCTGTTATAGGGGCATTATGGATATTAGCAATTACCGGCAATAATTTGAGCATATTCACTTTGCTGGGCATAATAATGTTGGTTGGTTTGGTCACCAAAAACGCCATATTGGTTGTGGATTTTGCAAACCAGATAAAGAAAGAGAAGAACAGCGTTTACAAGGCATTGGTAGAAGCGGTAGAAATCAGATACCGCCCCATACTTATGACTGCTTTGTCTTGTATTGTTGGCATGATACCAATAGCCTTGGGCAGCGGTGCAGGTTCCGAATGGAAAAAGGGCATTGGCTGGGTTATCATAGGCGGTATGACAAGTTCCATGTTCCTTTCTCTAATAGTTGTGCCTGTTGTGTATAGCCTTCTGGAAAGTACAAAGATTTGGACAAAGAGAAAGCTAGGGATGCTGCCTAAAGACGCTAAGTTTGAGTAATATCAACGTTTAGTTTTCTTAAGATTTTTACTAACCTTGCTCTTTTTTGGTCTTGGCACATCTTCATCGTCATTCTTTGCTACTATTTTAAAAGGTATGGCTCCTTTTAGCAAAGATTGCGTCAAGAACAAGCGGATTGCAGACGACATATCTAACCCTAAGCTACGAAAAAGAGCATCTGCCTCTTGTTTAAGAGCTGTGTCTACACGTATTTGGACGAAACTGGATTGCATGATACAAATTCCTCATTTTAAATGTTTTGCAATATGAATATAGTAAAAATTTTGTTAAACAACTAAATCAGGATTTTATTTTGGCTTGCCATTGCCTCTCGCCACATACTTCGTATTCCTTGCCGTCCCGATTTTTCTGATAAGCCCTCCTTTCAACATTGTTGCTAAAACCGCTTCTATTGTTGTTGGGCTTACATCCGGCAATAAATTTTGAATTTCTTTTTTTGAAATCGGCAATAGACTTTCCAAAACACTGGCTTCTATTCTGGATTTTTTTGAAACTTTCTTGTTGTTGGTAAATGCAAAATGCTTGTCCAGTTCTTTGTAGCACAAAAGCAGAGATTGCATATACTCCGCTTTTTGCGGTAGTGTATGATAGCATAATTTTGTGCAGTTGCAATATTTGCTTTTCGGTTATATTCATTTCTTCATGGCTGGTGTGTATCAAATTTAAAGCATCCCGGTAGCCGGCAATTTCCGCTTCATCATGAGTTATCGGAGCCTCATTTTTGGATACAATGCGAATTAGCCTTTGTTCGCTGGTCACAATTCCCTCTATTTCGTTAGAAGACTGAACAGACATTATTTTTGCACTCTGCTCAAGGCTTCTAAAAATATTGCTAAAATTCTCTTTTCTTATATTTTCAAGAGTTTTCAATTCTATTATGGCATTTGTAACATTCAAAAGCTCTGGGGGCAGCAGCTCCTTAACCAAAAAAGAATAATCAAAAATTTTACGCATCTGCATATAAATTTAGATTTTGTATGCAAATTTTTCCTCGTCGCCTCTTGCATTTGCACTAGAAACAAAAATAATTAGCAAAAAAAATAAATGCTAACGATTTGCAAAATGTTTTCATAGTATAAAAGTAGAAAAAATGCTAGGTTTAATTGAAAATTTCCTATATTTCTATTGTGAGAGTATATTTGGACAATTGTTGTTATAATAGACCTTTTGACAATCAATCTGACATAATCGTTAGATTAGAGTCGGAAGCTGTATCTTTTATTCAAGAACAGATAAAAAGCGGAAAATTAGACCTTGTGTGGTCTTATATTATGGATTATGAGAATTCATTTAATCCATTTGAAGACCGCCGAGTTTCTATTGAGAAATGGCAACAGCACGCAAAAGAAGATGTAAATGCAGACATCAAGATAGTGGAGCAAGCTGAAAATTTAATGTTATTGAGTATCAAAAAGAAGGATGCTTTGCACATAGCTTGTGCATTACATGCCCAGTGCCAATATTTTCTCACGACAGATTCTAAATTATTGAATAAAACTGTTAGCGGTATTTCAATAATAAATCCCATAGATTTTCTGAAAATTCAAGGAGTTCAAGATGACAACAGACACAATGATTAGGACAGAAGGAACCAAGGTTTTAATAGATGCTCTTGGTTTGCAGCTTGCCACACGTTTTTTTATGCTCATTCAACGAGAGCCGTTTGACTATACAAAATGGCAAGAAAATCTTATGGAAGATATGTCCATAAGAGAAATAAGCGATAAAGCACAGCAAATGAGGAAAAAGCCAGCTGGTGAAATTTAGATTTCTCCATTTGTCCACAGATCGGAAAAATTTTACGTATCTGCATATAAAATAGCAAAATATATGTAGAAAAAATAAGTATATTCCCTCTAATGCACTCTTTTTTTACAATGTATAATACATTATAATTTCTCGCAAAATTCCTTTTTCGAAATAAAAAAATTCTACATTACCTCCATGCCTTATCTGCTAGCATTGCTTTTATTGCTGCATTGTGTTTGTGAAGCGGAAGAAGATGCTTATAAAAAGTCAACTCCTTATGGCTATCATGCAATGACTCACTACCTTGCTACGGAGCAAACAGGTCATAAGAATTTTAATTTGCGTTTTATATTTCTCAATTCCGGTAGTATAGATAAAGAAAAAAATCATTATTATTCGTTTGACCGGCTTTATTTTCGCGTAATGCAGGATAAGAATACATGGCAGTTTAACATTGCTCCTATTATGATGGGTTTTTGGAGTTGTTTGTATATGTTTGAAGACGGTGGTCCGGAGCGCCCTCCTAGAAGTTTATTTGATCCGGGATTGGGGTGGCCGGCTGCAGTATTTACAATGCCTCTGATGTTGATGAATCCAACTATAGGATTATTAACAGAAACATGGGATATAGGAGTTGGGTATAATACTGATTTTATCTTATCAAGTTGCTGACTGTTTTGCAATCAAACGAGGTTTTCATCTTGGCTTTTCAATGGCTGGGTTGGCGAAGTTGTGAAGTTTCGTCTAACTTAGTTCTGCTCATAACACCTTCATATTCTGCAAGAATTGTAATGTTGTACACAAAACTGAATTTCTTCTCCAAAATCATTCGTAGAATCTTAGAAGGATTGCCATTTGCAGTTAAAAAAGCAGAGATTACTACATTAGTGTCTAGCACGACTTGCATTTTTTTGACTTTCCTTTCCGATATTGCTTTATTTCTTTGTTTATTTCGTCCAAGGAAGTTTCGTCTAAATTTGCTCTGCTGGCTTGCAATTGAATATTATCTAAAAGATTAATTGCTTCCGCCCTATTTATTGTATCTAAAACATTTTCAAAATTCTGACCTGCAATGTCTAAAACTAGCATGGAAGGTTTCCCATTGCAGGTTAAAACGACTTTCTTGTGCATTCTCAATGCTTCCCTGGTTTTGCGAAGGGAAGAATTAAATTCTCTAACGGATAAAAACTGCATAAAAACCTCTTATGTATAAAATATAGCAAAATATACACAGAAAAAATATGTATATTCCCCCTAATGTCCTCCATACAGACCAAAAAAATCCAAAAACTGCTTGAGTTTTGGAAATCATCCCAGCCTTTGAATGAGCGCTTGCAGCGGAATATTGACCAATCTTTTATGATTGACTTTAACTATAACTCAAACCATTTGGAAGGCAACACTTTAACTTACGGGCAAACTAAAATGCTCTTGCTGTTTGGGCGGGTTGAGGGCGAAGGCTTGATGCGGGATTTTGAGGAAATGAAAGCTCATAATGTGGGTTTGGAAATGATGAAAAGAGAAGCGTTAGACAAAATACGCCCTTTGTCGGAAATTTTTATACGAGAACTCAATCGCGTAATTTTGGCAGGGGATTTTTACAAATTGAGTTCAGACAGAGAATACAAATACAAAATACATACAGGGGTGTATAAAACCCGTCCAAATTCCGTAATCACTGAGTCCGGCGAAATGTTTGATTATGCCTCGCCGGAAGAAACTCCTTCCATGATGGGAGACCTTGTGAAATGGTATAATGCTTGCGAAAAAAAGAAAACTTTATCCGTTATAGAACTTGCCACTTTGTTCCACTATCGCTACATTCGCATACACCCGTTTGAAGATGGAAACGGCAGAATTGCACGGTTGTTGGTGAATTATATTTTGCTGAGACACGGATACCCGATGATAGTTATACCCGCAGCAGACCGCAAAAATTATCTTGATACGTTGAATAAATGCGATAAGATAACTGGAGCAGAACCTTATATGGGAGCAAATGCCAAAATAGAGCAAATTACGGCTTTTGTAGATTATATTGCCAATTATGTAGAGAAAAAACTTGTTTTTGCCGAACAAATTATAACCGGCAAAATACGGAAAATTGAGGAAACCGGTAAGAAACAGCAAAAAATACCCGACAATGTCCCTGTAAATGTCCCTGTAAATGTCCCTCTAAGCGATACTGAAAAGTATATTCTAAAACTAATTTCCGATAATACTAAAATCACTTATGACGAAATTGCGAAAGAAATATATATGAATAGAAAGACCGTGCAACGTAGTATAGAGAAATTAAAAAGCTCCGGTTTGCTTGTGCGCATCGGTGCGGATAAGAATGGGTATTGGGAAATTTCCTATATTCAGAGCCATGATAAAAACAGAGGTAATAAAATATGAATAAGCAATTTCTTTTTTTACTCGCAAATATGGTGCTTATTATGGCTTGCGACCCAGGGCTTACCCCTTCTCGGGTTAAAATAACCAATAATAGTGAGCATAATATTACACGAGTGGTGATAGCAAATGCAGAGACAGGTTTCATGATTGTGGACAAAAGAGATAATGAATTAATTGCTAAAAACGGCAATTCGAAAATTTTCGATGTGAGAGGAGAAGAAATACCCGGAGAATTTATCACCTGCGTGGAGGCAGAAGATACTTCGGGACTTATGTGTACCGCTATGTTTAACTTGTTTTTTGATAGTAGCAAATCTTTTATTTGGGCAGGCAATGACAGTAGCCCCCAGTGGTATCCCATTGATGATTTTCCTATGGAGGTTTTATGAAAATCAATCGCTTTCTTTTTCTTTTATGTCCGATAATTTCCTGTACTATTGAAGAGCCACCCGCTTTTGTTACGGTAACTAATAATAATGAATATGACATTTTTTGGGTAGCGATTGTAGATACAAGAACAGGTTACCCTGTTGTAAGCGAGAGGCATGATAAATTAATTGAAAAAGGCAACTCAAAAACCTTTAAGATAGAAAGCGAAGAATTAGCGGGAGATTTTACCGTATGCGTAAAAACAGAAAATACTTCCGAATTTATATGCACCGTCAAATTTACATTGTATGGAGACGACAAAAAATCCTTCATTTATCGCGAGGATAGCAGCTTACGATAATTTCCTATATTACCACTAATGCCTATCCATAAAAAACAAAAGTGTTCTTTGATTTTTAACATCGCCGGCCCCTGCAGCTCAAGTAAGCATTATATGCTTGACCCTTTACGTGATATGGGTAAAGAGTTGGCGGATTTAATAGAGCAGGAATATTATTTTGTTATACACGCCGCAAGGCAAACAGGCAAAACTACACTGCTTTTAAATATGACAAAACAATTAAATGAAGAAGGAAAATATCACGCTGTTTATTGCTCGCTGGAAACGGCGTATGGACTCTTGGAACCCAAAGAAGGAATACCTGCCGTAGCAAGATGCATTTTAAGAGAACTAAAAAATTCTTCTTTTGCCAAAACATTTAAATATGACGAAATTTCAATTGGGGCAGATAACATTATTATAGATATGCTTAGCAAATTATGCAAAAAGCTAAAAAAACCTCTTGTAATATTTTTTGACGAATCCGACTGCCTTGCAAACGGAACTCTAATTTCCTTTTTAAGACAACTGAGAAACGGTTATACCAACAGAACCGGTGGCACGCCTTTTGTTCATTCCGTTGCACTTGTCGGCTTGCGAAATATTAGAGACTATCTGATTCATGTCCGCCCGGGTATGCAAACACTTGGCAAATTCAGCCCTTTTAATATCATATCAAAATCGATGAATTTGCGAACTTTTACATATAACGAAGTAAGCGAACTATACCTGCAACACACAAAATTGACCAAGCAGAAATTTGAGCAACAAGCATTGAATTTGGCTTATGAACAAACGCAGGGGCAGCCTTGGTTAGTCAATGCCATAGCGAGAGAATGTGTAGAAGAATTATCGGGAAAATCAAAGACCATAACCGCAGAAATGGTGCGGGAAGCGATTCAAATTTTGATAAAACGGCGAGATGTGCATTTTGATGTTCTTTTCCAAAAATTAAAGGAAGAGCGGATTAAAAAGATAATAGAGCCTATGATTTTAGGCGAAGATTTAGGCAAAATCAGAGAAACGGATGATTATCTTTACGCAAAAGATTTGGGGCTTATCAGAGATGATAGAGGGATGGTAGAACCTGCAAACCCCATATATGCCGAGATGATTGGCAGGGCTTTGAGCTGGTGGTCGCAAATTGAGATAGAGGAAAAGCACCCTGAATTTGGAATTCCCAGATATTTTGTTAAAAGCAATAATTCCGCTCAAAGCGATAAAATTGATATTTCAATGCTGCTAAAGGATTTTCAAAAATTTTGGCGAGAAAATTCAGAAATTTGGGGAAAGGCATATTCATATAAAGAGGCTGCGCCGCATTTGATTTTGCAGGCCTTTTTGCAAAGGGTGATAAATGGGGGTGGCAACATAATAAGGGAATTTGCCATTGGCACAGGCAGAGCGGATTTATGCGTTGTGTATAAAGATAAAAAATATCCCATTGAATTAAAACTTTACAAGAATGCAAAAACTTATCAAGAAGGCACCGAGCAAGCTGCAAAATATGCTGAAAAAATGGGTTGCAAAGATGCTTGGCTTTTTGTATTTGACCGCCGCAAAAAACGCACTTGGAAAGACAAGCTTTTTGTTAGGAAGCGGAGCTTCAACGGAATTAAGGTTACAATTTTTGGGGGGTAGTTTAATGTTAAAAAGATATTCCTATGCCAAAATTCATGTCATAAGTTAAAGGTTTTTTCCACAACCTCGTCGTCTTTTCCGGCACAGAGAATTAAACCTACACTTGGATTTTCATAAAAGGCACACCGTTAATGTCGGGAATGCTTAAAAATCTAATCTTCGGCGTCCAGATTGTTAAAGCCGTTGCCGTTGATTGCAACTTGGCGAATGCCTTCTAACGTTAGATAAGGGTCATATTGTTTTACTATGTGGGTGCGTTTTAAAAGCATCTTGCCCCAGCCACCTGTGGCTATTACGGGAATGTTTTCCATCCCTATTTCTTTTTTTATGCCTTTTACCAAAAAGTCAAGTTGTGCTAAAAATCCGTAAAGAATACCTGCTCGCATGGCATCGCCTGTGTTTTTTGCTACAAATTTATTTGACCATTTTATGGAAACAGGTAAAAGCATTGCCGCCTTTTCCGTTAAAGCATCCATAGATGCACTTATGCCGGGTATAATTAAACCGCCGGCAAAGCCGCCGTTATGCAAAACATCAAATGTGGTGGCAGTTCCCATATCCACAACAACTCCGTTTAAAAGCCCAAGCGAACGCAGAGCTACCATGTTGCACAAGCGGTCTGGCCCAACGCTGGCGGGGCGGGGGTAGGCTATAGGCAAGTCTAGGCAATTTTTGCAACTCACAATTTGAATGGGTTTATTAAAATAAACATCAAGGGCTTTAATCCAAGGACGGACAAGCTGCGGAACAACGCTACTCAAACCAATGTGGGTAAATTCTTTTGCTCTGCGGCCAAAATGCCTTGTTAAATCACTCAGCCTAAAAAAAATTTCATCGCTGGTTGTTTTATCATTTGTGGTTAAACGATAACTCGCCTCAACATGCGCATCTTTGTAAATGCCTATTGCAGTTTGGCTATTGCCTACATCTATTGTTAAAACAAGGGTGTGTTTCATATTCTCATGGATATATCTAAGGATTTTACGCTGTGGGTTAATGCACCTACGGAAATAAAGTCCAAACCGATGTTTGCTATTTCCTTAACTCTTTCCAAACTCATGTTTCCGCTTGCCTCCAATTCAACAAGGTCTCCGCTTTCTTTTACAATGCGAACCGCCTCTTGCATGGTTTGGTTATCCATATTATCCAGCATTATGCGGTTTACGCCCAAGTTCAAAAGCGATTTTAACTGTTCAAGATTTTCAACTTCAATTTCAACTTTTAGATTTTGCGTATTTTGTTTTTTCACGGCATTCCACGCTTCCAAAACTCCGCCCGCCGCCGCAATATGATTGTCTTTTACCAAAACCATATCCCATAAGCCCATACGATGATTTGAACCGCCCCCAACCAAGACGGCGTATTTTTGCAGAGTTCTGAAACCGGGTATTGTTTTACGGGTATCTAAAACCTTGGTTTTTGTACCGGCAAGAACCTGTGCAAATTTATTTGTAATAGTTGCCACGCCAGAAAGTTGCTGCAAAAAATTGAGCATTACTCGTTCACCGGAAAGCAAAGTTTTTGTTTCTCCTGTGATGGTAGCTATTTTATCGCCTGTTTTAACGTATGTACCATCTTTTACATTAAAATCTATCTTTATATTCTCTTTTAGTTCTTCAAATACAATGGGAATAATAGGCAAACCGGCAATAATGCCATCTTCTTTTGCAATAAGGGTTGCAGTTTGAGCTTGCTGTGCAGGCAAAGTCCATAAACTTGTCACATCGCCTGTGCGAACGTCCTCGTTTAAGGCTAAGCGCACCAGCATTTGAGCATCTTGCGTGGGAAAAGCCATAGCTGGGTAATGTAGATAATAATTTCCATTAAAGTTTTCTCCAAAATATGCCGATATAACTAAAAAAAGGAGTGTATCATGGATGTAAGCACCACCAAATCCGCAAATTCGGCTGTTAGAGGCTATGAGTCGGCTGCGAGAGCCGATAAACAAGGAAAAACAGGCAAACAAGAAGCCGTTTCCTATAACCAAAACCACAAAAACAAGAACGGTGGCATACCCATCCCCGAAGATAAACTGGAAATAAGCGAAGCCGCTCAAGACAAAAAAGAGGCAGAAAGCGGTGAAGAAGCTAAAGTAGGGGGTGGCTTTAAAGACTTTGATATGGACGCTTTCCAGGGCGCTGTCCGTTCTAAGTTAATGCAATCCATATTTGAGTCAAAAAAAGCTTTGATGGATGCAGGCGTTGAGTTTGCCAAATTCAACGAAGATTCCATTCTCTACGATCTTTCCGGGCTAAAAGACGGCGAAAACATCAAAGCCGCCGATGTTCCCGAATATTGGAATGCAGAAAACACCTCTCAGCGCATAATTGACTTTGCCATGAGCTTCCGTGAGCTAGCTCCGGAACTTTCGGACGAAGAATATATAGAGCAGGTTCGCAAAGCTGTTGACTTGGGTTATAAGCAGGCAAAACAAGCCGTGGGCGATTTACCCGGTCCCTCTGCCAAGCTGTTCAACGACACATACAACTTAACCATGAAAAAATTCGACGAGCTAGTGGAACAAGCACGCAGCAAAAAAGCAGAAAACGATAAGAGCGTAGAAAGCGAAAAGAGCGATGCTTAATTCCCCTCCTGCACTGGAAAACTTGGTGCAGGAACTTTCAAAACTACCGAGCATCGGGCGAAAGACTGCCCGCAGGCTCGCTTTTCATTTGCTTTCCGGGGATAGGGAAAAAATGGAAAGTTTAGCAGATGCTCTTACTCAAGCAAAAGATAAAATTGTTCATTGCAGCCGTTGCTACGGATTCTCAGAAAGCGAAATTTGCCAAATATGCGAAAACCCCCGCAGAGATGAAGGCATACTTTGCGTTGTGGAAAGAGCAAGCGATATTTTACCCTTTGAAAACAGTGGCATACACAAAGGCCTTTATTTTGTTCTTGGTGGGGTTCTTTCACCCCTTGATGGCATAAAACCGGAATCTTTGCATATCCCCGAACTCATTAAGCGAATAGAACAAGAAAATACAAGGGAACTCATCTTAGCTTTGGGGTCTAGCCCAGAAGCAGAAAGCACAGCCCTCTATATAGACCGCGTTCTCGCAAACTCGCAGGTTCGCCGCACAAGGCTTGCCCGTGGCATACCCGTAGGCAGTGAACTTGAATTTATAGACGACATTACAATGCTAAGAGCTTTTGAAGAAAGAGTAAAAATCTAGGCTCTGAAATTTTCTATATTCCACAAAGTATGGAAGAAGTAGTTGTTACTGGAATGGGGTGTGTAACCGATTTGGGCAATACTCCGGATGAATTATGGAATAATCTCATAGCCGGCAAGTCTGGCATTGGGCTTATTGATCGTTTTGATACAGAAGCTTACCCTGTTAAGTTTGCAGGGCAAGTAAGAGAATTTGATGCCTCTCCTTATTATAGCGAGCGCGACCGCAAACGCATTTCCAGAAATATTCAATATGCTGTGCATGCGGCAGAGAGTGCCCTTAAAATAGCCGGCATAGAAGACCCTAAAACCGCCGTTGATGTTACAAGAGCAGGTATTATTGTAGGCTCCGGCATGGGTGGCATGGAAATTTATTACGAAAGTTCTGTGAATTTGAGTGCAAAGGGACCTCGCGGCGTGTCTCCTTTCTTTGTTCCCCAAGCCATATCCAATATGGTTGCCGGAGAAATAGCAATTCGCACCGGTTGGATGGGGCCTAATTGGAGCCCGGTTTCTGCTTGCGCAACCTCCAACCATTCATTTGTCTCTGCCGCAGACCAAATTCGCCTAGGCAAGGCAGATATAATTTTGGCAGGCGGCACGGAAGAAGCAGTATGCCCAATAGGGCTTGCGGGTTTTTCTGCTATGAAGGCTCTTTCTACAAAGAACGAGGAACCTACAAAGGCTAGCTGTCCTTTTGATGTAAATCGCAACGGTTTTGTGCTTTCTGAGGGTGCCGGAATTTTGGTTTTGGAATCCCTTAGCCATGCTAAAAAAAGAGGGGCAAAGATTTTAGCCCGCCTAGCAGGTTATGGAATAAGCGGCGATGCCTATCACATGAGTGCCCCCAGAGAAGACGGCGAGGGCGTTTGCTTGGCTATTTCCTTAGCATTAAAAGACGCAGGCATTGATATTTCGCAAGTTGGCTATGTAAATACGCATGGCACAAGCACCCCAAGAGGCGACGTTGCGGAATGCAAAGCTATTTTCAAGGCTTTTGGCGGCAAAATAGACAATGTAAAGATAAACAGCACAAAATCCATGACCGGCCACATGCTTGGAGCAGCAAGCGGAATGGAAGCCATTGTTGTTGTGAAATCTTTAATGGAACAAAAATTGCACCAAACGCTTAACTTGGAAAATCAAGACCCGGAAATTCCATTTGACTGCTGTGCAAAAGGAGCTGTTGAGCATAAATTTGAATATGCTCTTTCAAATTCCTTTGGTTTTGGCGGGCATAACAGCGTTTTGGTTTTGGGCAGGGCATAGATTTTGCCTAACGGAGTGTAGCTCAGTCTGGTAGAGCGGCAGCTTTGGGAGCTGCATGTCGTCGGTTCGAATCCGGCTACTCCGATACTCATGAAAAGGTGTTCATTTATTTAATGCTGCAATAGAAACCTTTCTCACACCCGCCAAGGTACAGGCATCTATTACAGAAACCAATTTTCCTGTCATCGCATCTTTGTCTGCTATAAGCACGGCTTCGCGTTCAGGGTTTTTTGCCAGTATTCCTTTTAACACATCGCTTAACCCTGCTAGGTCAACTTGACGTTCGTCAATGTGTATTGTGCCGTCTCTGGTAATGGCTATTAAAATATTTTCTTTTTCCAATTGGTTTGCAGTTTGCGCTTGCGGCTTGCTCACCTCAACGCCTGTTTCTCTTGTGAATGTACTTGTTACCACAAAGAATATTAGCAAGATAAATACCATATCCATTAAAGGGCCAATATCTATGGTTGCTTCCCTTCTTTGCCTTGGTTTGAGATCCAAAAAATCTACGCTATTATTTTCCATATTTTTCTGCCAGTCTGTGGTTTAGCAAAAGCAAGGGGAATGCTATTACAAGCCCGCTTTGCGTTGTTATAAGTGCTTCTGAAATGCCGTCTGCCATTAGCATGGGGTTTTGGTTTCCGTAAATTGTTATTACCTTGAATGTTTGAACCATGCCTGTTACCGTGCCTAAAAGCCCCAAAAGCGGTGCAACCTTTGCCATAATTCCAGACATGTGCAAAGCCTTGTGCACAGGCATTGTTCCAAAAAATCCGCAATATATGTAATAAAACCCAAAAGCCCCAACCAGCAAAATAGGCAACATAACCGGCCCCCCGGCAATGGCGGTGTGGTAAAGCTCGTCTATAATGGCGTTGAACATAATATTTTATTTCCACCTTGGTTTTGAATCAAAAATAAAAAACTGTCTCATTCCGTAATTTGCTGCAAACACAACAAATGTAGCTATTATTTTTGCAGCCATCTCGCCTCGATTCATAATTTCAACTAAAAAAGCCACAACTCCCATATTGAGCAGATAGCCTATAATACTGGCTATGTACATAAATGTCATTTCTTTTTCTTTGCTATACCCTTTTGAGGTAAAGGCTACTTTACGGGAAAGCAGGGCGTTAACGGTAGAGCCGCAAAAAAAAGCAATTGATAAAACCAAAGTATAATGCCATTCCAAAACATATATTCCAAAGGAATAAAGGCCCCAATCAACAAGAGTAGCTGGGACGCTAACCAGCAGGCCGTAAACAAAAATGCTCTTAAAATGGGATTTTATCAATGGTTGGTAATGTAGAAAAATAACGGTTCTTTTTGCCAACATCTTTTTGCCAAATACCCTTTACAGCCAACTCATTTTTTTCTATATTTTGGTACGCAAGTCAGCGTTTTTTATTATATGTTTCGGTTAGCCGCAAGCTACCAGCTACGGGTCTCTAACCGCCGGTTATTTTCACAAAATGGAGGTTTTTATGCGATTTTTTATCGCTTTTGTGCTTATTGCATTAAATTTTTCTTACGGACGAAGCCCGGCTTCCATCCGCAAAGATGCCTTTACCATTGGCGTTGCAAAAGGCGATTCCAGTGCCGAATACGATTTTATTTCTGAAATAACAGCAAAAATGAAATTCCCAAAATTCAGGCTGGTGACCTTTGAAAATGCAAATATAGGGCAAAAATTGCTTTTAGACAGCAAAATAGATGCCATAATCGCAAAAATAAATTATTCCCCGCACTTGGAAAGCAAATTTTTAGTATCTGTGCCATACAGCACAACAGAAATTGCCGTTGCTACGCTCGCAAGCAATGGTGAAATCTGGACCCTTGCCAATTTAAATGAAAAATCGCTTGCATTCATTCCCAAAGATATTTCTAGCGAACAAATGCTGGCTTTTTGGCAAAATTCAAAGCTCGTAGCGGTTCAAAATTTAAGCGATGCTATTAAATTTTTGCAAAAAGGAGAGGTTGTGGCCATTGTTGCAAATAGGCAAACTTTAGAAATGCAAAAGGATTCCGGGCTTAGGCTCTTTCCCAACAAACTGGCAGAAAATGATATAGTAGCTCTATTTGCCCCCAACTCCAAAAACTTACAAGAAGAATTCAACAAAGCCATAAAAAACCAAGAACCGGGAAACAAAGAACGAGTAGATAAAATAATAATTTTGCTAAATGAATTAAAAAAAGAATTTGAATCTTTGCGGGGAGAATTAAAATGAGTTTTTTTGAACAGGAATTAAAAGCGTTAAAAGAGGCGAATAAAGAATATAACAGCATCTATAAGAATGCCGAATTAGGTTTTGATGCAGAACAAATTTTATTTGGACTTGCTTCTTTAACCGCAAGGATACGCCAAGAGATGGCAGAAACAGAAAACGAGATAGCCAGAGATTTTGTAGAAAGCGTTGCCTCAGAAATGCTCTTGCCTTTGCCTGCCCGCTCTCTCGCAGAAATCATTCCTGCACCTAGCGACAATTTGGAAAGGGAAATTCCAAACGGAACCATGCTGTCTTCCAAAGGCAAAAGTTCAAGGGAAAAACCGTTTTTTTGGCGAGTGATTGGCGAACATAAATTTAATCCCGCACAAAAAATAATTTCCGTTAAGGCAATTGAAGATTCCGAGGGTTTTGATTGTTTGGAATTTGAAACAGCCGGCAAGGGACCATGGATTATTTTTATAAACGGTGAAAGCGAATTTGCTTGGGCTTTGTGGTATTTTATGCTTGAATGCACAAAACCATACATCATGGCAAAACCGCAAAATCCCTGGATACTATGCCGGGACTTTTTTTGTTTTGAAGAAAAATTCAGATACATTCACATGGAAAATTTGCCGAATAAAATTCGTTTTGCAAAAAAAATTCCAAGGGAAATTTTCACTAAAATATGCACAGAAAATTTTAAACTTAATGTTTTGCCAATAGAAAATATTTTTGAACAAAATTTAGACCCCGTGCTTTTAAAAAGTGGAACTTTTGAGGCAAAAATTTTTCCAAGCGAAGAAAGGCAAATCATATTAAAGCCAAGCTATGTTTTATCCGGGAATGCAAAAAAAGCGAGTTTTAAAGATATTAAATATCGCTATGATTCCAATAAAATTCGCTTTGCAAATTTGCCGGAAAATGCAGATATGCTTTCCATTTCTGTTTCTGTTTGCGATGGAATTGCGGCAACGGTTTTAGAACAGGGCGAGGAATTGCAGGCAAAAAATTCTTCTATGCAAATGTGCGAAATCTATTCTGTGATAAATGCCTTGCCGTATTTGCCGCAATTTTGCGGTGAATCTCCCGAATGGGAAATTCTGGGTTTATTGCAAAAAAATTATCTGCAATTTTTTGATGGCGACACCCTTAAAAATGCACTTAGAATGCAGCTTTGGAACACGCAGGGAAAGAGAAATTATTTGGTGCAAAGCATAAAAAGTGTTTATTTGGAAAATAAAAATACGGTATATAAGAGTTGTTTGCTCCCAATGGCATACGTGAAAATAATTTTATCCTTGGATTTCTTTGATAAGAACAATTACGAATTTTTGGGTATTCTGCGTGCATTCGGTGAAATGCTTTTTTATCTATTCAAAAAAATTTTTATATGCAATATAGCGGTTAATATGGTTTTGAGAGTTGAGCCATTTGGAATGGAGCTAAAATGGGAGTAAAAAATTCCTTTTTTGAATGGATGTTTTTGTGGTTCTCAAGGAAAAATGAAACCAGGACACTCCGCATAATCGGGAGCAATTCATTGAAGCATCCGAGCGGAGACATAGATTTTGTTAAAATAAAAAAAAACGAGGTTTTGCTGGCATTAAACGAAATGAGTTTATGCGGAGCAGACTCCCCTTTGCCGGACAATTTTTTAAGAGGTATTAGAACTGAAAACGAAAGTTCCTTGGTTTTGGTTGCATTTTTGAATATGTTTCAGCATTATTTAGCGATGCTCAGATTTACGGCGATTTTAGAAAGAAGTGCTTTTTTAATGGATAAAAAATGGCAAAACCGTTTTGATTTATACAATGAAAGATTCTCGCCAGAAGCCCTTAGGTGTTTTTTTGTTAAACTTTTTCCGGATTGCAAAATTGAAGTTCATTGTTTTGAGCCTTGCAAGGTTAAAAATCCGGCTATGCTTGTTTTAGGCACTGCAAATTTGAATGGAGCAATGCTTTTAGGGGAAGTTTGCACGAGTTTAACCAATGCCATGCGAGTTGATGTTTGCGAAATTTCTCTGGAAAAGAGCATTGAATTAAAAAAGAAAAAAGATTTTTTGGATATAAAATTTCCTTTTAAAATAAAGGTGTATTTTAGAACAAAAATCTGCGATGAATTGAGCGGCAAAAATTTGTCTGAAAATTTTTGGCTGGGAAATAAAAATTTTGAAGATTTCAAATGGGAGAAATGGTTATGAAAAAAATCCTGTCAGTTGGGTTAATCGGTGGTATCTGTTTTTTTGCATCTTGTATGCAACTGGAATATGTGGAAATTTCCACAGGAGCAGCAGAAATTTCTTCTAGCTCGGAAGAGGAGCAATCGAGTTCATCTAGCGAAGGCATAAACATGCAAATGGGCAGGCAAGAACTCGCTTATAAAGGCATAAGTTACTATGAAGCGATTCTTATATGCAATAAAATGTCCCTTGAAGAAGGTCTAGATACGCTTTATCAATATGATAAACCCATATTCACAGAGGATTCTCTTTTTTGGCTGCCAAATATAAAAGTTCTGGAAAATCGCCTTGGCTATCGTTTGCCAACAAAAGAGGAATGGATTTTGGCAAAAGAAAACGGAGAAATAGAGAAACTGGACGAAACCCTTGGCGAATGGCTTTACAGCGAAGGATATTCCCAATACAGCGTTTTTGAGCTTGCCCCTGATTTTTTAAAGGCGGTTGGTTTGTATAAGGAAAGGGAGGGGTATCCGGTATATGGAATGAGGGTGGTTAAGTATCAAACACCTCCAAAAACGGAAGCACATTCCCCATAGGATTATGCTCCTTCTCACTATTGTGATCTTCAAATATCGCAAAAACTATATTCCGGAAAAATCCAAAAAACTCATCCTCCAAAAAAACTTCTTTAAATAATTCTGCAACATGATTCGGAGGATTTGCGAATGCCCCGCAGCCAAATGCACTCAATACCAAACTATCATGATTATATTTCCCCGCTATCCTCAAAATAGTTCTAATTTTTTCTTTGGCCGGCTCAATCAATGAATCTGCAATATAATACAAATTGTTCCTTTTTATCAACTCCGGCCTATTTATTGCCGGGACAGTAGCAAAAGATAATTTGAAA
>LIUI01000068.1:0-808 GCA_001462235.1 Fibrobacteria bacterium GUT307 | reverse complement strand
AAACAAATTCTCTTCTTGAGCGCCCGCACCGTTCAATACGCCGCCGCCGGGATGTTTTCTGCTGGCCATATTCAAAACGCATGGATTAAGCCCTGCATTTAGCAATAGCTCGGCGGCCTCCAAACAGTCGGAATTAATGACAGAAATTTTTGTTTCACAAGCAGTGCGTTTGGACAACTTTTCCGGTCTGTCAAAATATTCGGAAGTTATACATTCATTGTCAATTACAATTTGCTTATCGCGGATGGCATATCCGGATTCGGCAAATTTTAAAGTATCTTTGAATATCTGCACTCGCCATTCACGAGGGTTCTCTTTTTGCATGGGGTTTCTCCTTTCTTCTCATCTAACCCAAGCATAACCGGTTTTTGCTTGATCTACAATATGTGCAAAAATAATATTGCTTTTTTCTTTAAAAATAACACGGTCATAGCTTGTAGGTAAATTATTATCTAAGCATTCAATAATTGTGGTTTTAACAAGCGCTTGAGGTTTTGGATCGTTTTGCCAATCCACAATGAACAACTCTTTGCGTTTATCGCAGAGTGTTTTATAGAGTTCTTTTGCAGCTAATTTGACACGTTTTTCCTCATCTTTCGTGAGTTTGTCCCTGCGGAGTAAATCAAAAATTTCAAGTTCCTCCTCTGAAAGTTCCTCTTTTATATGTCGTTCTTCTTCCGTGCGCAACTCCTCCATAAGCTTCAGTATCTTCTCGTAAAAAGCGTCGTTCTGTGAACCGCCGGCGTTGTAGTCGTCTATTATCTTCCTGAATCTTTCGGCAAAATCGGAACGTGTAACATTTTTACGG
>LIUI01000067.1 GCA_001462235.1 Fibrobacteria bacterium GUT307 | reverse complement strand
ATTTGCTAGGGTGCATAAGTACCCCAACCGCTTAGTCCTGCAGACAGCGAACAGAGAACAATACTTTCTTGTGGTGATTGAGCCAGTTATACAACATCATGTGTATAAATATATATTTTTTTGGGGGGAGAACGTCAAAAAAATTCTTATAGCTACAGGCGATAAAAACCGCCTGCAGCAAAAATTTGTTATTGTTCGTGTTTACCGTGTTCGTTATCATCTTCGTGATCGCCATCATGGCCGTCTTCGTGTTTGTGTTCAAGCAGAGTTTTGAGCAGTTCATCATCCGCTACGGAAAATTCCGGCACCGGTTGCCCACGCAGTATCTCAAACGGAATAACCGAATGTTCTGCAACTGAATGGCGCAAGTAGTCTGGGGGAGACTTTTGCGCAAATATAAGTGCATCTACAAAGGGCTTTACCGCTTCTAGCTTATTGCGGCGAACCAGCAACACAAGAGCAGCTTGTTCCAAGATTGCAGGGCAGCATTCATCACCAGGTTGCACATTCCAGTTCTGGTACAAAATGGAATGGCCTGCCTGCAAGGCAGCCACAGCGTATGAACCCTTGATTATTGCCGCATCCACATCGCCCGATTCCAAAGCGGGCAACATGGCATGGAAAACCATATACTCATACTTCACATTGGATATATCTGCACCCAGCCGTGCGGCATCTACGGAAAAAGAGTCAAGCAACACGCAGTTTGGTTCTGATACGGCTATGGTTAGCCCGCTAAGTTCTTGCAAACGGACATTCAAGCCCTTTCGCAAAATAAGGGTAGCACCATAAGGATACGTTACCTTGCCCACAGCAACGAGTTGGTCAAAGCCGTGCATCGCCGCAAAAGCGGTGAGTTTTTCGGCTTCTACAAACCCTGCGTCTAATGTACCCAAAAGCAGTGCATAAGCTATATCAGACGTTGAATGAAAATGCTGAATGTCAACATTTGCCAAACTGTCTTGTGCAGCATAAAGAGCGGCAGAAAGATAGCCGCCGCTATGCCCAACTCTGAGCGGCTCTTTCTCTTTTTTCCCGCAAGTTATAAAAACCAGCACAAGCAAAAGAAGCGACGCAAGAGCAAGGGACGGTCTCTTTACCATGTTATTCCCTTGAACTCATCGGCAAACATAGCATTGCCCGGTTTCTCTTTGATATTGCCGTTAGCCAGCAATTCGTCTGCCAAAGCATTTAAGCCGTCAACTTTGATAGTGGTTCCAAATTTTAGCCTATCATTGCCATGAATGATTGCTTCTACCGGCGCACCTGTGTATTCGGCAGCGATTTTCACAATATTTTCTGCCTTGGGATTGGAGAGAATGATCGTGTTGGCTTCGTCAATGGCTTTTATGAGGTTTTTGAGCCCTTCTGCATTGGATGCCAAAATTCTATCGCTTGCGTTGATTGTGCGGCATGGGATATTAGAAGACACTTCTCTGAATAGCACTTTATAGCCTTCAAGCTCTGCAATGCTGGCATGGGGTTCTTCTAATATGGCACCGGCAACCGAGCCGCCTTTTAGAGCGGTAATTGCGGGGCCGCCAGCCAAACGCTGTAGGTTAAACTTGGCACCGGCTTTCCTTGCTGCAGAAGTAAGGGAAATTACCGCTTCGCAAGTTGGCGAAATACCGGCGATTTCTTTGTCTTTCAAATCTTCAAGTTTGGAGATTTTGGAATCTGCCGGGACTAGCAATACGCTTGTGCAAGGCGTTTTTACCTGTGCGATGGTTTTTATAGGGGCACCGTTTGCAATGGCGGCTATAGCCACGGTAGGGCAGCTCCAGAATACATCTGCGCCACCGGAAACCACAAGGTCGCGTGCTGCAGCATTGTCGTCCACCCATTTGACTTCTACATCCAGATTGTATTTATCAAACAACCCGAGTTCTCTAGCTACGTAGAGGTTTAAATGGTGAGTGGTTTTTGCATCGGCTACTACAATCTTGGTTTTTTCCGGTGCGGTTGCTTTAGCTACGGCTCCGGGTTTAGCTTCTTCCTTGCAGCCTACCGCAAAGAACGAGAGCAGAATAAGCGCGGTCATGACCGCGACAAAGGATTTTAGGCACCGTTTCGCGTTGCCTGCTACGCGATTTCTTGAGAATACAGTCATATAGACCTCCTTGCTAATGGTTTATCCCCTGTTATGCTGCGGAGCCAGCCTTCTGTTATGGTGCGAAGTCCACCTTTTGGTGAATGAAAATGCGAGAAATTTTAGAGACAACAACAACACAAGCTACTCTTGCAGAACGCCGAGCTTAACAAGTGTTCAATGGATACTATTTTATTGCCAAAAATCATAACGGATACAAATATAGAAAAATAAAAAAACCTTGTCAAGGGAAAAAATGGAAATTTGTAGTTATCCCACAAAGAATTTATATATTTCCTTGAAGGATTAAGAAAATAGGAGCGCATATATGGTTTTAGCTATGATTAAAGCGTTGAGCATAGCGCTCCTGCTTTTGGGTTGCACTGCGGAAGAACACGATAACACTTCATCTGTTCCAAGCTCCAATTCGTCTGTTTTACCAAGTTCGTCAAGCATTACCCCAAGTGAAACTTATCAAACAGTTGTTATAGGCAATCAAACTTGGTTTGCTCGTAATTTGAATTACGAGCCTGATACAGGCAATTCTGCTTGCTATGATTACTTAGCGAGCAACGGCAATGAACCTTCCGCCAAGTTGCCTTACAAGCACTTGCTCAGGTCAAATACAATCGAAGCATCGTGGTATTTGCCCCGAAGGCTCACATATACCGAGCTGTGATGCGGCAAAGTTAAAGGCAACAAATGGTTGGAACAGCGATGGCAACGGCACGGACGATTACGGGTTTGCGGCTCTGCCTGGTGGCGTAGGCATGACGAGTGGCAGTTTCATCGGTGTTGGCGACTACGGCAGCTGGTGGAGTGCTTCCGAGTCCAATGCCATCGGTGCCAGTGGCCGTCTCATGGAATACTACAGCGATGACGCATACAATGGCATCTCCGTTAAGAGTGGCTTGCGTTCTGTACGTTGCCTGCAGGATTAGCAAGAAGCATAGCGAATTACCCAACGCTCTTCTCTAGTTTTAATGCCAAAAGCGACCTTGCTTCGCTTGCAAACTCGCCCGGTAATTCTTTGAACACATCTCTGCTAAAACCGCCTACAACCAAACCTATGGCGTCTTCTCTGGATATGCCTCTTTGCTCCAAAAAAAACAGCATATCTTCGCTTATGCGGCTTGTGCTTGCTTCGTGCTCGGCTTTTGCGTTTTTGTTTTGCACAATTATCACGGGGAAGGTGTGCGCTGCACACTCGCTCCCAACAAGCATGCTATCGCATTGGGTGTAGTTTGCGGCGTTTTCTGCGTTTGCTCTTATCTCTACCAAGCCTCTATATGCATTTGAACTCTGGTCTGCAGAAATGCCTTTGCTTATTATGGTGCTTTTTGTGTTCTTGCCTATGTGGAGCATTTTTGTGCCTGTATCTGCTTGCATTTTGCCGTTAGTTAATGCAACGGAGTAAAACTCGCCGGAGGAGCTTTCGCCAAGCAGAACACAGCTTGGATATTTCCAGGTTATTGCGCTGCCTGCCTCAACTTGCGTCCAGCTTACATGGCTGTTCTTGCCTTTGCACAGCGCTCTTTTGGTCACAAAATTATATACGCCGCCTTTGCCGCTTTCTCTGTCCCCTGCGTACCAGTTTTGCACGGTGCTGTACTTTATGTTTGCGTTGTCTAAAGCCACGAGTTCTACAACTGCGCTGTGCAATTGATTGCTGGAAAATTCCGGTGCTGTGCAGCCTTCTAAGTAACTCACTTGCGAATCTTTATCTGCTATAATTAAGGTGCGTTCAAATTGACCCGCTTCTTTGTTGTTTATCCTAAAATAAGTGGATAAATCCATTGGGCATTTTACGCCGGGCGGCACATAAACAAAACTGCCATCGCTAAAAACTGCGCTGTTGAGTGTGGAATAATAATTATCACCGGGCGGGACAACAGAGCCAAGGTATTCCTCAATGAGTTCAGGGTAATCCTTTACGGCGTCGCCAAAACTGCAAAAAATTATGCCCATTTCCAAAAGTTTTTTCTTATGGCTGGTGTAAATAGAAACGCTGTCGAATACGGCATCTACTGCAACATTCGCAAGCCGTTTTTGCTCACTAAGCGGAATGCCTAGCTTTTCAAAGGTTTCCAAAAGCTCAGGGTCAACATCTTCAATGCTTGCGTGTTCCTTTTTGTTTTTCGGTGCGCTGTAATAAACTATGTTTTGCAAGTCCACTTGCTCAAATTTCAATTCACCCCAAGCAGGAGCGCTCATAGTCAAAAATTTTTCATAGCTCTTTAAGCGAAAATTCAAAAGAAATTCCGGCTCTTTGCGAATGCTGCTTGCGCGGCGAATAATATCTTCAGAGAGTCCTTTTTCAAAGGACTCGGTTTCTATGTCTGTTACAAAGCCGTATTTATAAGACGCCAACTCTCTCTCCTGCAATCCTGGCAAAATAATTTGGGCTATACATCGCTTCCAAAACAAGACCCGGCCACCTGAATTCGCCCGCATAGCTGGGATGTATTTGCACGGCAAAGATTTTTGTTTCATTAGGCTTAAGACCAAAGAACCAATTAACACGGTCGTCTCTTATATCCATATAATCAGACTTGGAAGGACGCTTATTTGGTGACACATTGGCTAACCACTCCGGAATGTTATCCTCATTCAACCTCTCGTTGGAAATTTCAAAACCAGAAGGCAAAACACTTGATAAAGCCAGATTTTCAAGGTTAGTAGCCGCAAGCGACTTAACACCAAAAACAATCCAAAATACATCACCTTGTTTTATTTGCGAAACGGAAATTTTTTCCCCGCGTTGGTTGAACAAAACCCTTTCTATAGCAAGACCCTTGTTCTCTGTCTTTATATTGTCTTCTAAAGGGAGTCCCTTTGTTTGGAGTTCTGCAAAAACAACACCATTCAGAGCATTGACCTGAATTTCTGCAGAACCAAAAGAACTCAAATCTATTTTCACAGGCTTGTTCGCTTTAACCAAAACTTTCTCTGTTTTTCCATTCGCGCTCCACTGCACTTCTACATCGCCGGAGCTATGCTTGTTTTTTAAAGCGGCAAAAGCGAGAAGGGCAAATGCGCTTTCTTGAGTGCTCCACCAAGTTTGGGAATTCCATTCTTTGGCAAGATTTTGGTAAATGGAGAGAGCATCTTTTTGCATATTTATTTTTGCCAAAACCAAAGCGGCAAGGGCTAGGTCTCGCAAACTTGAACCGTAAGTGCCGGAATTTTCTCTGTAATCGCTCAAAACCAAAGCATTCCCGCTGAATTCCAGAACCTGCTTTGCTATGCTTTCTTTCCCGGCGGCGTGGTAAGCACCTGCAAGAAGATATTTGGAAAGCCAGTCAAGTTTTTCCAAATTGTTTTCCTTCATCAAATTCATTGCGCCCATCTGCTCTGCGCCGGCAATAGCAAGCAAGAATAACCTATACGCTTGATTGCGAAAATCCTTGCTGAATGTTTTTTTGCTTTGTTCTATTTCCCAAGTTTTCCAAGTGTCCAAAAGATTTTGGGGAATAGAGTAGCCCGCATTTTTCGCTTCCAGCATAAAATGCCCCGCATAACTTGTTGCCCAGGGATCCGCATTCCTTTCGTTTTGGTTGGGCCAATAAGAAAATCCTTGGCTCGTTGAGAACTGCGCAAGACGCTTGATGCCGGAATTTATATTGTTGGTTATTTCCTGCTTTTTCTTTGAATCCAAATCTCTGAATTCATTGATATATAATTGCGGGAACATACCGGAAACGGTTTGTTCTAAGCATCCGTAAGGATAATTGATTAGGTAATCCAGCCGCTCGTCTGCGCCCAAATTGGGCATTGTGCTGAGCACAAGCGTTGCTTTGTGCGTGTTATCTATCCCAAAGGGATTTATTTTGCTTTGCCAAGGTTCCCCTACAGAAATTTGCTGCTGCAAAACTTCCGTGTAAAGCGCAGATGAGCTTATTATGGGCAAATCTATTGTGTCTGCGGCTTTGTGCTTTCCGCTCTCTGCTTTTACGATTATTTTTGCGGAGCCTGTAACGGGCAAAGCTTCTACTTCAAAATCTCCGTCGAGTTCGCCGGGTTTTTCAAAAGAGAGGGTAAAGTTGCTTTTGCCGCTCACTTTGAGTTCAGAAGAAACCTGTATATGCACATTTGCATTTTTTACGTCATTATCCATTGCAAAAACAGAAACAGGGACTTTGAATTTATCTCCGGGTTTTGCTGCTCTGGGAGCAGTTGGCAAAATCATAAGCGGCTTTTTAACCGTAATATTCGCCTCATTTTTGGAGAATGCTCTTTGAGAAACTCCAACCAATTGTGCCCGGACAGAGCCAACATATTGCGGCATTGTGAATTTGATCTTTTCGCTTTTGCCTGCTTTTACTTCTTGAACTCCGCTGAACAAGGAAACCGCTTTGAACCTCTGCGTTTTTTGTGCCCCGGCTCTGTTTGTAACATCTTCATCGCCGCCTATGGACAAATAAGAATCCATATCCGGCATTAAGGCACCTATAATTTCATCGTAGTTATCGGAAGTTTTTACTCCAAGAGCAATTTTTTGAAAATAATATTTCCAAGGGTCGGGCGTTTTGAAATTTGTCAAATCCAATAAGCCTTCATCTACAACGGCAAGAGTAAAGGAGGCGTTTTCTTTCCCGTTATTTGCCACTTCTATGGAAAATTCTTCGCCGGGTTTAATCTCCTTTGGAACATTTAATGCCAAATTCAATTTTGTTTTTTCGTCTTCAACTTTAATTGGCAAAACTCCGTAATAACGCATTGGCTTTTCACCTTCAACGCTCTTTAGAGGCAAAAATAAACTTACAACAGCATAGATATTTGGCAGCATATTTTTTGCAGCAACAAAAGAAAGTTCATTTTTGCCTGCTTTTGCCTGTATAAGCTTTGTTTCCAGAATTTTGTTGGAGTGTTCCAAGGTTACAACAGCATTTCCGTTTGCAGGTGCTTCAAAAGAAATAAATATGGAATCACCTACGTCGTAGCTTGTCTTTTTGCTCATCAAATTCAAATGGCTTGCTTCCGGAATATTTTTTGCATTTTCAGAGCCACCCCAATAAGAAGCATAAATAGATTGCGATGCGCTATGCCCGCCTTCAATGTCTTCTACTTCAATAGCAACTAGCCCGTCGCTTTCTGGAGACCACTTGAATTCTCTAACAGCAACTCCGCTTTTGATGGTTTCTTCGTGAACAAGGTAGGTTTGTTTTTGGTTTCTAAAATCCCAACGGTCATCGTGATCGCCTTCCCACCAAGAATAGCGGCGGTTTTGATAAACCTTTACGGAAAGGTTCCTGCCGGAGACAATTTTTCCATTTTGGTCAAGGGTAACAAGCGGAACACGTAAAGTATCGCCAATGCGTATGCCATCCCAGAGGTTCCTCTTTTTTAATCCCACAAAAACAGGATATGGATAAACAACGGAAGAATGCCAGCTCTCCGTGAAGCCGCCACCATTTTCATGGACTACGGCGTGTATTTTTAAAGATGCCGCTTCAGGGAGATTTCTGTTTTTAAGGTTGATAGTTTGCGAAATCTTTGCCTCGCCATCGCTATTCAAATTTCCTTTGAACAGATTTTCGTCATCTCTTTCTTCAAAATTCCGCATTTGATTTTTGAACGTGAAATCCGGGAAGCGAGGAAAAGCCAAGGCTTTGGTTTTAAGCGAAAAATTTATATCTGCTTTCAATCCTGCGGCAGGTGTTCCAAATAAATATTTGCTCTGGAATGTTTCGTTTATTCTTATTTCTGTGCCGCTGAGTTTTTCGGGAAGTTCAAGCGTATTTTTTAAGCGGTTGGGTTTAATTGTTTCCACCCGTAAATTATGCTGCCATTTGTTTCCGCCGCTTTCTATTGTTGCAACCCAATAACCTGTTGGCGCATTTAATTCCGTTGGAATACTCAAAGAGAACATTCCTGTTGCGGAGGTTTTTTCAAACCCTTCAAAAACAACGGAGCCTAAAGGATTTTTTACCTTAACAGTCATGGGCATATTTGCCAGCGCATTTTCTATGCCTTCTCTTGCAATGCCGGAAAAATGAATAGTATCGCCGGGTCTATGAACGCCTCTTTCCGTGTAGCTGAACAATCTTGCGTTATTGTTTGCTTCTCGAATTCCGCCAACATCAAAGCGGCTGGTTTCCCAATTATTCTGAGTGAGTTTAAGCAAGGCAAGCCCTCTATCTCCCTGCCCTTTTACAGCAAAATCTTCTGAACCTTCTGAACCTTCTGTGTCTTTTTTAATAGGAAAAAATACATACCCGTTTGCATTAGTTTTTTGCGTTGCTAAAATGTCATTTATTTTGCCATACAAATCCAAAGACAAACCGGAAATAGGTTTGGAAGTTTCAACGTCGGTTGCCCAAATGTGAACGCCATCGCTTTCTTTTTTCGCTGTTAATGCAATGGAAGAAGCTATCAAAATTTTTTCATCATTGCGATAATAGTATTCATAGTATTCATCGCACGGATTTTCTCTGTAATAAGAACCCGCTTCATAAACTAAATCGTTTGCCGAATAGTCTTGGTTTGTATTTTTGCAGGGAGCAATAAGATTTTTAGAATTGAAAGCCAGCCTTACAATATATGCCGCACCTGCTTTTTTTGCAAAATAATTTGAAATATCAATTTCCGTTTTTAGCCATTCGTTTCTCTTTGGTTTTTCAAACTTAATGTCTTGCGAATAAACTTTCTTGGCTGTTCGTTGAATATCTGAAATCCATCCGTTAGAGGAACGTAAATCGTTATTTTGCAAAAAGAACATTAAATTCTGTGGCAAAATTTCCTGTATTTCCAGTTTTGCCCCCGCCACATTTATGCTCTTAAACTGCAAACGCCCTTTGTTTTCCAGCGGCAAAAATAATCCGCTGCCAACCCAATTTAACTTAGGATTTTCATCGTTAAATGAGAATGACTTAATAACAAAATTATCCCCGGTTTTTGTTCCGTAAGCACTTGGAAAACCTGTTTCTATTTTGAGCGAATATTGCACACCATAAGAAAAATCGCCTTTGAGTTTTAAAGTTCTGTTTTTAACCGAAACACTATACTTTACATTCGGCGAAATGCTTATAAAACCGGAAATGTCCCTATCTTTTGCAATGGGGTCTGAAAAAAGCATTTCCAAAGATTTTTCACTTTTTTCTGCGGATAATTTTTTGAAGCTAACAGCCACAAAATTTCCGGCAGCCGGCAGCAAAAAGGTTCCGCTAAATGGCTTATCGTTTACGCTCCAGTCTTTTGGCAAAATCATCTCTGCGTTTTGAGCCTTGTCTGTGCGGGGTACGTTTTCGCTTTCTATTTTTACAAAATTTCCCCGGTCAAAAAATATTTTATACGGCATAGTTTTAGAATTAAAATTAAGCGTTAAATCCTTTGAGAGTTTTGCGCTATCCGGTTTGTCTGCAAACTTGAGTTCCAAAACGAGTTTTGCCGTATTCACGTTCCCTGCCACCGGTTCAAAGCCTCCGTCTATTTCCAGAATTTCATTGGGAACAACTTTGAATTCAAAATAATATTCATCCACATTTACAGAATTCCCAAAAGCATTTTTGCCAAAAAACGTTGCTTTATATGTTTGCCCGTTTTGCAAAGGTTCGTCTGGCACAAACTGCAAAAGCGAGGTAGTAAGCCATTTGGCCTTACCCTTTACAGCGGGTGCAAAATCAATAGGGTTTAAGGCTAAATTTTCCCCGACTGCGCTTTGCAAAACCATATTTTGTTTGAATTCCAATTCTACCGCGCTGCGAGAACTCAGAATTGCCGCAGGTTTTGCAGAAACAAAATCGTTCAAGGCTATTGTTTGCCCGTCAAGTTCGGTTGCAAGCAAGTTTTGTGGGGCGGTTTTTAGTTCTTTCTGCGTGCAGGAGAGAAAGAGGAGAGCTAGAGCTAGTAGGGCGAGGAAGGGAAAGAATTTTACCATGGGGGTAAGTTAGAAAAAATTCTATATTCCACCTCACCGACCAATGCTAAAAAAACTCCTTTTCATTTGCCTAAGCTTAACGCTCCTAGCCATCCTTACGCTCCTAATTCCCCCGCAAGCCAAAGACGATTACAGCAAAATTTTATTCGACAACAAGGGGGAATTGCTAAGGGTTTGGCTAAATAATGATGAGCAATACAAATTTCCTAAAAGCGAGAAAATTTCGGAAAAATATAAGGCAACAGTTTTGCATTTTGAAGATAGAAGATTTAATTGGCATTTTGGAATAGACCCTATTGCTGTGTTGAGGGCTATAAAGCAAAATTTGCAAGCCGGGCAAATTGAAAGCGGAGCTAGTACCATAACCATGCAAATTGCAAGGTTAAAAAATCCTAGCAAACGAAATCTCTTGGCAAAACTTAGAGAAACCCATACCGCCCTTAGAATGGAACTTTGGAAAAGCAAAGACGAAATATTTGCAGAATATGCAAGCATCGCGCCTATGGGTGGCAACGTAGTTGGAGCAGAAACGGCGTGCTGGAGGTTCTTTGGGCATGGCTTGGAAGAAATCACCTGGGCAGAGGCCGCTCTTTTGGCCTTGCTTCCCAACCGCCCATCTGCATTAAATTTGGAAAAAGAAAGAGGAAAACTTTTGGAGCGAAGAAATAAACTGCTCAATTCACTGGCAAAATCCGGCTATATAAATACGGAAACGCTAAACTCCTCCCTGCATGAACCATTGCCAAAAATAAATGCAAACTGGAGGTTCAAGACTCCGCACTACGCAGAAGCTGTTTTATCCTTATTCCCAAACCAAACTATTTTGCACGGAACAATAGATGGAAAAATTCAAGAACGCTTAGAACGAATTACAAAAAATTACGGGCAAAGAATAAGAGAATATTCAAATATAAATATATCCGTTTTAGTAGCAGAAACCAAAACCGGGAAAATCAAGGGCTACCTTGGCTCACTTGAATATTACGATACGCTTTCCAAAGGGATGATAGACGGAGTGCGTGCGCACCGCAGCACGGGAAGCATTTTAAAACCCTTTTTATATGCACTCGCAATAGAGCGAGGTCCCTACACGCCAGAAAGTTTGGTAGAAGATATTCCTACATGGTATAGAGGTTTTTCTCCCCAAAACACGGACAAAACTTTTAGCGGAATTTTGCCTTTGAAAGAGGCTCTTGTTCGTTCTCTCAATGTTCCTGCGGTCAAAGTTTTATCTGATTACGGGGTTGAGGATTTTCATTTTTGGCTGAAAAATGCGGGACTTAGCGGTCTCTTTCGCACAGCGGAAGGTTATGGGCTTTCTTTGATTTTGGGCGGTGGGGAAGCGTCTTTGCAGGAACTTGTTCCGCTTTATTCCATGCTTATGAATGATGGCAAAAGAACGGAATTAAAATGGATTGAAAACGGAAAAGATAGCATTGCGCAAAGCGAACAATTATTGCAGGGAATTGCGGCTTACCATATAAGAGAAGTTTTATCGATTAGAGACCATAACGCAATTCCGGTTGCTTGGAAAACAGGCACGAGCTACGGTTCAAGAGATGCTTGGGCTATAGGGGTTAATGAGCAATGGACTATAGGCGTTTGGGCAGGGAATTTTGCAGGCGGTTCTGTGGCAAATTTGAGCGGTAGTTCTGTGGCGGCACCCCTTTTATTTTCTCTGTTCAATAATTTGAGCGACAATAAAAAAGAATTGTGGAAAGGATTGCCACTAAATGCGGGTTTTGAAAATATTGAGATTTGCAGGCTTAGCGGCTACAAAGCAAAAGATTTTTGCCCCCATAAAAGAAATATAAAACTTCCTGTAAACAGAAGGCAAAATCAAACCTGCCCGTTTCACAAAGAGATAATTATTTCCAAAAGCACGGGTTTTGAGGTTTGCAGTTTATGCTGGAATGCAGAAGATACTTTGCACATAGTCAAAGAGCATTACTCGCCGGCAATCAGGAACGAACTCAGAAAAACAGGCAGGGAACCAAATGCAGAAATCTTGCATAATCCACGATGCCTGGCTAAAAAAGAAGAGGTCCAATTTTCTATTATTTACCCGGAAAGCAGAGCACGGCTTTTTTTGCCCAGCGGCGATGCCCTGAACACTATGGGTTTTGTAGCTATTGCTGCCCACAAGCAGAGAGATGCCGAGTTGCAATGGTTTTTAGACGGAACATTTTTAGGCAGCACAAAAGGCGAACATAAAATGGCTGTAACGGTTGGCAGCGGCGAACATCGCATTGGGGTTCAGGATTCGCTTGGGGTGTATTTGGAAACCAGCTTTAGGGTAAGGGCAAAGTAATTCATATAAGTAATATTAACACAGGTTTTTCCAGATGCATCGCCTCCAATGTTCAGCAACCCGGTGCTCTAACATATTGCGGATCATTGTTGTCCGGTAAAAGTTTTTAGAAATTGGTTAAAAAAGCCCCAAACTAATCGATATAGATACTAAATATTGAGAAGGCGGATAAGATGAATCATCTATCCGCCTAATGGCTATATTCTAATTGACTAAAAAAGGAACACAGCCATGAGCAAAGATAGCAATTTATTTAGCGGACAGCCGAGCTTCAAGCAGATAATCAGCCTTATAGACAAGTCAACGGTTGACGAGATAGCAGAAGGATCCTTGTCGGACAGATACGTCAAAAAGCTTGATACCTACAGGCATCTCCTGGTCATGCTTTACGGTATATTCAGCGACAGCTACTCGCTTCGCGAGCTTGTTCTCGGGTGCCTTATAGATGCGGGCAAGTTCGGCCATCTGGGCATAGATTTCAAGGTCTGCCGCAGCACTCTTGCCGAGGCGAACGCCCGGCGCGACAGCTCTGTGTTTGAAGCAGTGTACATAAGCATTTACGAGCGATACAAGCATCTTTTGCCGGACAGCCGCTCTCCTGTGAAGAATTTGTATGCCTATGACTCCTCGACCATAACTCTTTTTTGCAATGTTCTGAAAGGCTGCGACAAGGCGTATGAGCAAGGCCGCAAGGCCGGCAAACGCAAGGGAGGCATAAAAGTGCATTCCCTTATGAAAACCTCCGAAGGCGTTCCGTGCCTTGTCCGTCTGGATGCCGCGGCGGTAAGCGACAGCTGCTACATGAGGGAGATGGAGATTTTGGAGAAAGGCAGCATGGCTACCTTTGACAAGGGCTACAGTAGCCACGACGTGCTTGAGGAGATG
>LIUI01000066.1:17526-23202 GCA_001462235.1 Fibrobacteria bacterium GUT307 | reverse complement strand
ACTTGGCACAAAGCGGTCGGATTTGTGCGTTGTTTACGAGGGGCATAAATATCCGATTGAGTTGAAAATATTGAGAGGGGAGAAAAGTTTTTCTGAGGGTTTGGAGCAGTTGTCGGTTTATATGGATAAGGTTGGTTCAAGCGAGGGCTGGCTTGTTCTTTTTGACCGTGCTGCTGGAAAGCCTTGGGAAGAGAAGCTGTATATGCGTTTTGAAGAGCATAATGGTAAGCGTATTACAGTGGCGGGGGCATGAATTTATAGCCAAATGCGAATGTCTGCTCCGCACCTGTCAAATTGCTTCATATTGCAAATATAGTAAAATTTTCACAAAACACTTGCCTATTTCCCCCCCAAAAAATTCCTATATTCTCCATAATGGAAACTTCAACCGACCAAATTCTAGATCTAACAGACTACGCAAATGCTGTAGCCAGCTTGGAAAGGTCTGTTACATCTTATAAAACGGAAACCGAAGGTGAATACAAAGAGGTTTTGCGGGATTCTTCTATTCAAAGATTTGAGTATGTTTTTGAATTCTCACATAAAATTTTGCGTAGATATTTATCTTGGCATATACCGATGCCACAGCTAAAGGTTTCCGAGCTTTCTTTTGCCGAGTTGGTTAGGACCGCAAACGAGCATGGGCTTTTCACCGAATCTTATGAAGTTTGGAGCAATTACCGCAAAATGAGAAATATAACATCGCACACATATAACGAAGATGCAGCCGAGCAGGTTTTGGAAATAATACCTGCTTTTTTAGAAGAGGTAAAAAAGTTTTTATCAAAAATGCAGGCAAATTTGGAAAGGGTAAAAAATGCCTCTGCAACTTGAAGAAAAAGATTTGAACATAGCAAAAAAATTGCTGAAAATGGAATTGGAAGGCACAAATTCCGAGGTGTATGTTTTTGGCTCTCGCACAAAAGGCACGGCGCAAAAATTTTCCGATTTAGATTTGGCTATTGATTTTAACGGGCAAAAAATGCCCAGAGAAATAAAATCCGAATTGGAAAACTTTTTTGAAGCCAGCTTTATAAGCATGAAAGTGGATATTGTAGATTTAAACAACATCAGCGAAAATTTCAAAAAGATTATAACCCCAGATTTGCAGAAGTTTTTGAGTTTTCCATTGTAATAATGGGTAAAATTAATCAGAGTTTCTATACAGGCACCGCCCACAATTTATCGCCAAAGGGAACGGTTTCTTCGCCTGTATAAAGCACTATGCCTCTTTTGAATTTATCGCCGATTGTGTTGCGGCATAATTCGAGATTTGCAAAATCTTTGGCGTTTATGGAAGAATCCAGTTTAACTTCAATCGCTATCGCTTCGCCGCTATCATTTTCTATTACAAAATCGGTTTCTTTGCCATCTCCTCTTACCGGGTTAAAATGCGATACATAAAATTTTCCCGGCAAAACTCCGGTCAGTTTCATAATTTCCGAAGCTATGAAATTTTCAAACAAATGCCCCATCAGGGGGCGGTCTCTTTCAAAAACTTCTCTTATGTTGCGACGCATCAAAAAGCACAAAAAATTTGTGTCTGTGAAATATATCTTTTTGCTTTTCACAAAACGCTTGCCTAATTTGTTGGGCTTTGACCATGAAGGTATTTCAAAAGTCATGAATGTTGCATTGCAAAAGGATTTGTATTTTTCAAAAGTAAACTGATTCATGCCAATGTCTTTCATTATATCTTCGTTTTTTACCAAACTTCCAACTCTGCTAGCCAAAGACACTAGAAGCTGGTAAATCAATTCAGGTTTGCGAATGTTTGCAAATTCAACCGCATCTCTTTGCAAAATTGTGGAAAGATAGCTATCAAACCATATACTGCGGTCAATGTCGCTATTAAGGGCAATTTCAGGAAAAGTGGCTTTTGTTATAATGTCTATCAAATTCGTCCGTTTATGGCTTTTTATGGACAAATCGCCATTCCAAATTCTGTCTATGAAATTTGCATCCGTGCGGTTCATTTCCGCAACTGAAAACGGATATAGCGTAAGCACGGCAATTCTTCCGGCCATTGCTTTTGCGAATTCAGGCAAAGCAGGTATATTAGCCGAGCCGGTCAGAATGAACAATGCCCTGCCATTGCCACTGAATCTTTTATTATCAACATATTTTTTGAGTTTCAAATATATTTCCGGGACACGCTGAATTTCATCTATTATGTTCAACTTATCTTTTGGCAAATTTTCAATAAAGGTTTCCGGGTCTTTTTTTGCTGCAACCATGACTGCTGTTGTGTCAAAAGTGATGTAATTTACATCATTCGGTGGCAGAATATGGCGAACAAAAGTAGATTTTCCGCACTGCCGCGCTCCGCTTAAATACACGGCAGAGAATGTTTTTGCCGTATTTTTCAGCTTTTTTGCCATATTCCGGCTCAAATAGTCCACTTTTGCTCCTTACTTATACATTTTGTATAAGTATAGTTATACGTTTTGTATAAATATAGAAAAATAAAAAACAGTTACAAACTCCGTTAATGCTGGGAATGCTCACGGCTTTTGAACATTTAAAAAAGACCCTTTCGCTTTCTTGATAGCAAGGATATTCTTGTTTTCTTCGCGGCGGTATTCCATGGAGTCCATGATTTTTTTTACCATGAATATTCCAAGACCGCCGATTTTTCGTTCATGTGCCGGCAATGTTATGTCCGGATCATCTGAAGACAGCGGATTATAAGCTATGCCGCTATCTTCAAATTCTATGGTAATATCATCATCAACAGTTGTACGCACAGTTACGTAGCCAATTTCAGGACTATATGCGTAATTAGCAATATTGGAAAAAATTTCGTCAACAGCGAGCATTATTTCATTTTGAATTTCCATAGAGCAGTTTGCGATTTGCGTACAAACAAAATCCGAAACAGTGCCTATATTCTCTATTTTTGCTTCAAGACAAAGCTCTTCCATTGTTTATTCTTCCAATAACATCTCGTCTAGGGCAACCATTCCCAAAACATTAATGACGTTTTCAGACGGACAAGCAATGCGGAATTTCCTTCCCGCATTCATGGCTTTTTTATATGTGCCAAGCAATACCCGAATTCCTACAGAGCTTAAAAAATTCACCATAGACATATCCAAAATCAGAATATCCGGTTTTCTATCTAAGGCTTCGTTTAGCTTTCTTTCTAGCTTAGGTGCCTCCAAAGCACCTATTTGCCCTTGTGCGTTGAGACAGAGTTTCTCTAAGACTACATCTCCTTGTGCATTCATGTAGAGATTTTCTTTGGTGTTCTCTCCTGTTACTGAGAATTGATTAGCCGTTGTTGCCATTGTGACCTCCTTTATACCGCAGTGCAAGCATGGTTATATCATCTGATTGTTCTGTCCCATCGGCAAATTCGTCGATTTCCCCTTTAAGTTTTTCGATAAATTCTTTGAGGGGCAAATCAAGGTTATTATTTGCCGTTTCAAGCAACCGTGGGTCGCTGAATAGTTCACGTTCATGATTCATGGCTTCGGTTACGCCATCGGTGTACAGAAACAATTCATCGCTGGGATGTAAGGTTACTTCATATTGCTTGTACAGCATATTCTCCATGCCAGCAAGAAAAAATCCGGGTTTTGTTTTAAGCCAGTCAAACCGATTGCCATTGCGAATTAACGGCGGATTATGCCCTGCGTTAGCAAATGTAAATTTTCCGCTCGGTATGTCTAAATAACCTAAAAATACCGTGACAAACATATTCATATCGTTGTTTTCGCAGAGTATGTTATTGACCGTTTCAAAAACTTCTTTGGGACTTTTGCCGTAATAAGAGTTATTTTTTATTAAGGTTTTTGTGATTACCATAAACAGCGCGGCAGGCACACCTTTGCCGGACACATCTGCTATAACCACGGCTAGCGTATTGTTGTCTAGCAAAAAGAAGTCGTAAAAATCACCGCCAACCTCTTTTGCCGGTAGCATAGTAGCGTATATATCAAATTCAGTGCGGTTAGGAAAGGCCGGGAATGTATGAGGCAGCATACTGGTTTGTATATCGGTTGCAACATTTAGTTCTGCGTTAATGCGCTCTTTCTCACCCCGTTCTATACTCGTACAGTCATCAAGTAAATCTTTTATTGTCACAATTCCAAAATATTTTCCCTCTTTTTCAATTACAATGGGATTGTACAACTGCTCAAATGGTCTTTGCATTGCCAGTCTTGATACTTGGTCAACAGGAATATTGTGATTCACTTTTAAAAAATTGGTATTCGCGATTTGCAAAATAGATTTTTGGTAATGGAGGCTAAAACCATATCTGCCGCCTAAAATTTCGTTTATGGTCACCTTTGTCACAAAACCAATAGGTATATTATTTTTATCCACTATGGTAAACTCGGTAATTGTGGGATTAAACTTTAATTTTTCATAAATAGTTTCAACTTTTTCTTCCGGAGAAAAACAAAATCCGCTTTTGGATAGATGCCCTACTATGGGGTAAATAGATGTTTTGGAATTCTTAGTGAAATTTTTTTCATTGTATTTTTTAATAAGTTCTATTTTTTCGGGTGTTATATCGACAAAAGATTTTTTGGGGATTTCTAAAAAATATCCTTGCCCAAAATCAACGCTTAATTCAATGAGCGTTAGCAATTCTTCTTCTGTTTCAATTCCTTTGGCAATAATTTTTATGCCTGCGCTTTTTCCAAAATCCACCATAGCTCGGCACAGCAGTTGCTTTATTTTGTCTTTGTCTATGTTTCTTACAAGGTTTATGTCAAGTTTTATTATATTGGGTTTTATATCGTTTATAGTATTGAGCCCAAAATTACCTGAGTCTGTATAGTCTATGGCTATTTCATAATTTTGGCTTTTGTAATGTTCAATTGAATTGAAAAAAGCTTCCTTACTCATTATGGCAATGCTTTCTGTAATTTCAAATACAATATTCTGAAAATCAAGCCCATATTTTTCCAAGCGGCTTTTTGTAAATTCTTCCTTGAATGCGGCATCGTTAATCACATTGGGATTTACATTGAGAAAAAGCTTTTTTCCGGCATCCATATTTTTAGCATTTTCCAGTGCCTTTTCTCTGCATAATGCCTCAAGTTCATAAGCCATGTTTGTTCTATCGGAAATTTTGAACATTTCTTCAATATTTATTTCAAGCTCTTTATTTGATATTCTGCTAAGGGCTTCATAGCCAAAAATTTCTCCATCTGTAAGCGATACAATAGGCTGATATACAGGTGTAATAAATTTCCCCTTCAAAATTTTGCTCAAAATTTCGCTACCAAATTGCTCAGCAAAATTCGGAACTCGCTGAATTTGAAATGCAGCAGGCATATTTATAAATATATAGATTTATTGTTAAATTTAGGTTAAGCGATGGTTAATATTTCCTTACACCTTAAATGCACGGCAGAAAATGTTTTTTTCATGCGAAAACGCTTTCTTGTAAGGCCTTTTGTGGGTAAGTGCATCATAGACATCAACAATAGCGATTATTTTTATGGTGTTTGAATGCAGTATTGAAATCAATAGACCAAACGAAATCCTATGCCTGCCATATCGTTTGTATAAATATCCGGCCAATAGGTGAGGCGGCTATAAACTTCAGTTTGCAAAAGCCGCCAACTACCCCCCCGAATCACACGCTTTTTGCCGGAAGACGGTCCTTTGGGATTAATCTGCGGGGCAGAACTATATTCACCCCACCAATCCCAAACC